>NZ_JBGBPT010000163.1:0-7483 GCF_041106355.1 Streptomyces sp. BF23-19
GGGGTATCAACTTCTGGCGTTGATTTTTGGCACGCTGTTGAGTTCTCAAGGAACGGACGCTTCCTTTGTACTCACCCTCTCGGGCTTTCCTCCGGGCTTTCGTTCTGTTCTTGCGTTTCCGACTCTATCAGACTCTTTCGTGTCCGACTTCCTCGGTGCTTTCCAGGTTTTCGCTTTCGCGTTTTCCCTTTCCAGCGGTCCCGACTCTATCAGTGCTTTTCCTTCTCCCTGACCACTCGCCGCATTGCCGAAAAGGCATACGAAAAGACGGATGGGATCAAGATCGATACTGAAGAGGAGGAGTCCCGTCCATCGGCCGTTCGCGAGAAGTTCACACGAGGCGTCCTGGCGGGAGTCACGACAGTACAGCTCTGGGGGTGCCCAAGCAAATCGATTCAGGCGTATGGTCTAGTCCACCGGTCTAGTCCACTAGTCTCCCTGCCAACGGGGACGCTCGGACCAGGTCCAACATCGGGCGAACCCGAACATCTTGTGCCATATCCTTCAGAAGAGTACGCCGTTCGCGACAGGCAGTGACGGCGACACGAAGAGCCCCACCCCTGGGAGGCCCCCATGACCAGCGTGACGTCCCCACTTGCCGGACGCGCCATCGGACTCGCGGCAGTGCCCGATCCGGTGTTCTCCGGCGCGATGGTGGGACCGGGCACCGCTATTGATCCCGTGCGTGAGCCGTCGGAGGCGGTGTCCCCCGTCGACGGTGTGGTCGTCTCCCTGCACCCGCACGCGTACGTAGTCGTCGACGGTGAGGGTCACGGTGTACTCACGCACCTCGGGATCGACACGGTTCAGCTCAACGGCGAGGGCTTCGAGCTCCTCGTGAACAAGGGCGACACCGTGACCCGTGGCCAGGCCGTCATCCGCTGGAACCCCGCTGCCGTCGAGGCAGCCGGCAAGTCGCCGATCTGCCCGGTCGTGGCGCTCGAGGCGACGGCCGATTCCCTCTCCGACGTCGTCGAATCCGGCGACGTGAAGGCTGACGACGCTCTCTTCAGCTGGCAGTGAGACGTCCGCCTGTACAGGCGAGTCGGATATCCACCGCGGCGGCTCGGCCCGCCGCTCAATCGGAGACGGGTGAAATGGAGACAACGCTGCGAGGCGTCGGCGTGAGCCACGGGGTGGCGATCGGCGAGGTGCGGCACATGGGCACGGCTGTTCTGGAGCCGCCGGCCCGGCAGATCACCGCGGATGAGGCGGCGCGCGAACAGGGGCGCGCCCGTCAGGCCGTGAGTGCCGTGGCGGCCGATCTGATCGCGCGTGGCCAGCTGGCCGGTGGCGAGGCCCAGCACGTGCTCGAGGCCCAGGCGATGATCGCCGAGGACCCCGAGCTGATGGCGGACGTCGACCGGCGGATCGCCGTCGGCAGCACCGCGGAGCGCGGTGTGTACGACGCGTTCGCCGCGTACCGCGACCTGCTCGCGGGGGCCGGCGAGTACATGGCCGGCCGGGTGGCCGACCTGGACGACGTACGCAACCGCATCGTGGCGCGGCTGCTGGGTGTGCCGATGCCGGGTGTGCCCGACAGCGACGAGCCGTACGTGCTGATCGCGCGGGACCTGGCTCCCGCCGACACGGCACTGCTCGACCCGGCGCTCGTCCTCGGTTTCGTGACCGAGGAGGGCGGGCCGACCAGCCACAGCGCCATCCTCGCGCGGGCCCTGGGCGTGCCGGCGATCGTGGCACTGCCGGGTGCCGGTGAGATCGCCGAGGGCACCATGATCGCGGTGGACGGCAGCACCGGTGACCTGTTCGTGGACCCGTCGCCGCAGAAGCGGGCCGAGCTGGAGGCCGCGGCCGCCGAGCGCAGGGCGGCTCTGGCCGCCTCGTCCGGTCCGGGTGCGACGTCCGACGGTCACAAGGTGCCCCTGCTGGCCAACGTCGGAGGTCCCGCGGACGTGCCGGCGGCCGTCGAGGCCGGGGCGGAGGGTGTGGGTCTGTTCCGCACCGAGTTCCTGTTCCTGGACGACAGCAAGAAGGCGCCGTCCGAGGAGAAGCAGATCGAGTCCTACCGCAAGGTGCTCGAAGCCTTCCCCGAGGGCCGGGTCGTGGTGCGGGTGCTCGATGCCGGCGCCGACAAGCCGCTGGACTTCCTGACGCCGGGCGACGAGCCCAACCCGGCGTTGGGTGTGCGCGGACTGCGCTCGCTGCTGGACCACCCGGACGTGCTGCGTACGCAGCTCACCGCGCTGGCCAAGGCGGCCGAGGGACTGCCGGTCCACCTCGAGGTCATGGCCCCGATGGTCGCCGACCGGATCGACGCCAAGGCCTTCGCGGACGCCTGCCGGGAGGCCGGTCTGAAGGCGAAGTTCGGCGCGATGGTGGAGATCCCCTCCGCCGCGCTGCGGGCGCGCTCGATCCTCCAGGAGGTCGAGTTCCTGTCGCTGGGCACGAACGACCTGGCCCAGTACGCGTTCGCCGCCGACCGTCAGGTCGGCGCCGTCTCGCGGCTCCAGGACCCGTGGCAGCCGGCGCTGCTCGACCTGATCGCCATGGCGGCGGACGCCGCCAAGGCGGAGGGCAAGAAGAGCTGCGGTGTGTGTGGCGAGGCCGCTTCCGATCCGCTGCTGGCCTGTGTGCTGACCGGTCTGGGTGTCACCTCTCTTTCGATGGGTGCCGCTTCGATTCCCTATGTGCGGGCGACGCTCGCCAAGTACACGCTGGCCCAGTGCGAGCGGGCCGCGGCGGCGGCGCGTGCGTCGGACACCGCCGAGGAGGCCCGCAAGGCCGCTCAGGCGGTGCTGTCCGGCGAGTAGCCGGTAGCCGCATGGCGCGGTGTTCGTTTCGAGGGGCCTTCGCCGGTGGCGAGGGCCCCTCGGTGCGTCCCGGACCGGTCAGTGGTGCGGTCCGGGTGCGTCGACCTCGTAGCCCGGGCAGTATTCGACGCCCGATTCGGGGGCGACGGGGTCTCCGGTGTCGGCGTCGGTGCAGTAGGCGTTGAAGACGGCGGCGGCCGACAGGGCGGTGAGCCGGCCGCGGTCCAGGCGCCAACCGTGGACCCGGTCCCGGCTGCCCTGACCGGTGGTGCGTACCACCAGTCCCCCGGGGCCGCCGAGGGCGAGTCCGGCGGCGAGGACCGTCACGAAGTCGAGGCCTTCGCGGGCATCGACGCACGGCGGTGCGTCCGGGTCGTCGGTGGTGTCGGCGTGCAGGACGGCGACGAGTTGTTGCGCCTCGGTGGGGATGCTGCAGACGAAGTGGTGGTGGCCGGGTCCGGCGCCGGCCACGAGGCGTTTGAGCGCGTCGGTGGCCCGGTCGAAGGAGGCGTGGCCGATGTCCTCGCCGCAGTCCGCGCAGTGACCGACCTCGGCGAGGACCCCGGTGGCGTACTCCCAGGTGGCCTGGCGGACCGCCTCGTCGACGAGGAGTGGGACGAGCTCGTCGATCGGCTGACCGCTGTAGGGCAGCAGAGCGCCGCTGCCGGCGAGCTCGGCGGTGAAGCGGGCGCGGGCTTCGACGGTATCCGGGTCGAGGCCGGTCTCCCCGCAGAACTCGGCGTACTCCTCGGGATCGAAGAGGGCGACGGTGGTGTGGATGCCCTGGGCGGCGAGGGACCTGAGCAGGCCGTCCACGTGGTGGAGGTAGTCCTGATGGTCGTCGAAGGTGAAGCTGCGGTAGCCGCGCATGGCCGCGAAGTCCCCGGCGTCGGCCAGGAGGCCGACGGTGCCGGGGACCTCACGGCGCAGCAGGCGGCGCCGGTCGGTGGTGCGGGTCCGGTGCGTGCCCGTGCGCGTGCCCGTGTTCGTACCGGTGTCGTTCTTGCGTGGCATGACTCCCCCTGAGTGTCGCAATCACTTGCTCACTCAGAGTAATCACCACCACTGACAGTGGCCTCAGCCGCGGGTGCGGGCCAGCTCCTCGTAGAAGTGGAGGAGGTCGAGGTTGTCGACGGAGCCCGGGTTGACCGCCTTGGCCATGGGGGTGCCCTGCAGGAGGCGCTTGACCGGGACCTCGATGCGCTTGCCCGTGAGGGTGTGCGGGATGCCGGGGACTTCCATGATCTCGTCGGGGACGTGGCGCGGGGAGAGTTCCTCGCGGATGGTCGCCTTGATCCGGGCGCGCAGGTCGTCGTCGAGGGTCGCGCCGGGGACGAGGTGGACGAAGAGCGGCATCCAGTAGCCGCCGTTCGGCTCCTCCAGGCCGATGACCAGGGATTCCTTGATCTCGGGGAGGCGTTCGACGGCCTCGTAGATGTCGGCGGAGCCCATCCGGACGCCCTGCCGGTTGAGGGTGGAGTCGGAGCGGCCGTGGATGATCACCGAGCCGTGGTCGGTGATGGTGATCCAGTCACCGTGGCGCCAGATGCCCGGGAACATCTCGAAGTAGCTGTCGCGGTAGCGGCTGCCGTCGGGGTCGTTCCAGAAGTGGATCGGCATGGACGGCATGGGGTTGGTGACGACGAGCTCGCCGACCTCGCCGATGACGGGCTTGCCGGAGAGGTCCCAGGCCTGGAGGTCCGTGCCGAGGCAGGCGGCCTGGAGTTCGCCGATGTGCACCGGGAGGGTGGGGACGGCGCCCGCGAAGCAGCTGCACACGTCGGTGCCGCCGCTGACGGAGGCGATCCAGAGGTCTTCGGCGACCTCGTCGTGGAGCCAGCGGAAGCCGTCGGGCGGGAGCGGGGAGCCGGTGGTGGCCACGCACTTCACGGCGGAGAGGTCGAAGTCGCGGGACGGGTGGACCTCGGCCTTGCGGCAGGCCATGACGTAGGCGGCGGAGGTGCCGTAGAGGGTGGCCTTCGTCCGCTCGGCGATGCGCCACTGGGCGCCCGTGTCGGGGTAGCCGGGGCTGCCGTCGTAGAGGACGACGGTCGTACCCGTGAGCAGGCCGGAGACGAGGAAGTTCCACATCATCCAGCCGGTGGAGGTGTACCAGAAGAACCGGTCCTCGGGGCCGAGGTCGCAGTGCAGGCCGAGCTGCTTGAGGTGTTCGAGGAGGATGCCGCCCTGGGACTGGACGATGGCCTTGGGGAGGCCGGTCGTACCGGAGGAGTAGAGCACCCAGAGCGGGTGGTCGAAGGGGACCGGCTCGAAGACGGGCTCGGTGTCGCCCGAGGTCAGGGCGGACCATTCGAGGGCGCCGGCGGGGGCGGGCGTGCCGAGGAGCGGGATGTGGACGACGGCGCGCAGGGACGGGAGGTCCGCGCGGAGTTCGGCGACGGTCTCGCGGCGGTCGTGCTCCTTGCCGCCGTAGCGGTAGCCGTCCACGGTGAACAGGACGACCGGCTCGACCTGCTGGAAGCGGTCGAGGACGCTGCGGGCGCCGAAGTCGGGGGCGCAGGAGGTCCAGACCCCGCCGACGGCGGCGGTGGCGAGGAGGGCGACCGCGGCCTGGGGGATGTTGGGGAGGTAGCCGCTGATCCGGTCGCCGGGGCGGACGCCGAGGGCGCGCAGTTCGGCGGCGAGCGAGCCGACCTGGCGGCGGAGCTCGGCCCAGCTGACGGGGACGACCTCGTGGGTCTCGTCGACGTACAGCAGGGCGGGGTCGCCGGCGCGCGCCGGGTCCTCGGCGGCGCGCAGGGCGTGCTCGGCGTAGTTGAGGGTGGCTCCGGTGAACCAGCGTGCGCCGGGCATGGAGCGGTCGGCGAGGACGGACGCGTACGGGGTGGTGAAGCGGACGTCGAACCACTCGGCGACGGCCTGCCAGAAGGTGTCGAGCTCGTCGACGGACCAGCGGTGCAGGGCCGGGTAGCCGCCGTCGGCCGGGGCTCCGTGGCGCTCGGCGGCCCAGGCCTGGAAGGCGGTGATCCGGGCCGCGGCGATCCGGTCGGGGCCCGGCGCCCAGAGGGGTTCCGGCTGCGTGGCTGAGGTCATGGGTCGGCTCCCGGTCAAGTCTGCGGCTCGCGCTTCGTGTGCGTACGGTGCCGTCGCGCGGGGGTGTGGGCGCGGCGGCTCACAGGGACCATGCCATGTGATCGTCCGCTGCACCAGGGCTGTCCTGGCGGGTCGGGTGATCGGCACCGGGGTGCCGCTGCCGGGTGAACGACAGTTGAACGCCGTCCCCTCGGCCGGGGGCCGGTGGCAGGGTGAGCGGCATGAACGGTCGTGATCTGGTACGTGCGGTGAAAGACATCGGTACGGAGCGCGGTCGGCGCGCCTGGCGCTCGGCCTGGCGCCATCGGCGCTCGGACGCGGTGGGGCTGCCACGCCGGGGCGCGGAGCGGGCGCGCGTGCCGGGACTGCTGACCGGTACGGAGGCCCGGCCGGGCGGGGGCGTGCTGCGGTTCGCACGCTCCGACCTGCTGGTACAGGTGATGGTGGGCGGCGCGGTGTTCTGGAGCTGGGACGGGGCCGGGCCGACGCCCTCGTACGCGGTGGTGGGCGAGGGCCCCGAGCCGGATCCGCGGGCCGCGCTGGAGCCGGACACCGGGGGCGGCTGGCGGGTGGTGTCGGAGCGGGTGACGGTGGCGGTGTCGCGGCACGGAGCACTGGAGGTGCGGACGCCGGGCGGGACGGTGTTACGGCGGGAGGCGCCGCCGCGGTGGTGGGAGCCGGTGGATCCGCGGATGGGCGCGGCTCGGTGGCTGCAGCGCAGCGAGGTGCCGGCGGACGCGCGGTTCTTCGGGTTGGGCGGGCGAGCCGCGGGGCCGCGGCTGCGGGACGGGGCGTACCGGCTGTGGAACACGGATCCGAAGGGGGGCTTCGGGCCGGGGGTCGATCCGCTGTACCTGACGATGCCGGTGCAGATGGTGGTCGCGGACGCGGGGACGCATCTGGTGTTCCACGACAACTCGTGGGACGGGCGGGTGGTGCTGCGGGAGGGTGAGGAGGGCGCGGGTTCGGGTGCGGACCGGCCGGGGGCGAGTGAGCTGCGGATGGAGGGCGGGCCGCTGCGGTGCTGGGTGCTGGTGGGGACGCCGGCGCGGGTGCTGCAGGGGTGGTCGGGGCTGACGGGTGCGGCGGCGGTGCCACCGGAGTGGGCGCTGGGGTACCAGCACGCGCGGTGGGGGTTCGGGAGCGCGGAGGAGGTGCGGCGGGTGGTGGCGGGGTACGCGTCGCGCGGGCTGGCGCTGTCGGCCGTGCACCTGGACATCGACCACTACGACGGGCATCGGGTGTTCACGGTGGACGCGGAGAGGTTCCCCGATCTGCCGGGGCTGGCAGAGGAGTTGGGGGACATCGGGGTGCGGCTCGTGTCGATCGTGGATCCGGCGGTGAAGGCGGGCGACGGGGTGCACGCGTCGGGGCTGACGGTGGGGGCGGGCGGGGCCTTCGTGCGGGACGCGCGGGGCGGGGAGGTGCGCGGTGAGGTGTGGCCGGGCGAGTGCGCGTACCCGGATTTCACGGATCCCGCGGTGCGGGAGTGGTGGGGCGGGCTGTACGAGGAGCGGCTGAAGCAGGGCTTCGCCGGTTTCTGGCACGACATGAACGAACCGGTGTCCTTCGCGCCGTTCGGTGACACGACGCTGCCGAGGTCGGCGCGGCACGCGTTGGACGGGGCGGGCGGTGACCATCGCGAGGGGCACAACGTG
>NZ_JBGBPT010000164.1:0-6893 GCF_041106355.1 Streptomyces sp. BF23-19
CGGACGCCTCCCGCAGATCCACATCCGTCATCCGCACCCCGCTGAGATCCACCCCCCGCAGCGCGCAGTCCCGGAACTCCACCCGCTCCAGCACCGCTCCCGCGAAGTCCGGCTCCACCAGCACACACCCCTCGAAGACCACGTCCTTGAGCCGTGCCTTCCGCAGATTCAGGTAGTCGATCTTGCCCCCGCGGACCACCACCCGCTCCAGCACCGCCCCGTGCAGCTGCACCCCGCCCAGCCGGGCGTCCACCACCTCCACGTCCCGCAGCGAGGCCCCCGACAGGTCGGTCCCCACCCCCCGGACCCCCTCCAGCACCGAATCCAGGATCCGCGCCTTCGCCAGCCCCGCCTCGTCCAGCGCACACCGCCGCACCGCGCAGTCCATGAACCGGGACCCGATCCCCTCCTGCCCCGCCAGGTCGAGATCCGCGAACTCCAGCCCGTCGTAGTCCCCGTCCGGCTCCAGCTCACCCCCCTCCCACACCGTCAGCTCGGGCAGCCGCAGCTCCGGCCGCCGTGCCGCCTTCACCGTCTGCTCCCGCTGCCCTTTGCTCGCCATGCCCCCATCGTGAACCAGCCCACCGACAACAGCCGACAACAGCGGCCCTTGACCTCAACCGCGCTCGAGGTCACAACCTGACGCCATGCCCACCATGCGAGCCATCCGCCTCCACGCCTTCGGCCCCGCCGAGAACCTCTCCTACGAGCACACCGACACCCCCGTCCCCACCCCCGGCCAGGTCCGCATCGCCGTCGCCGCCGCCGGCGTCCACCTCCTCGACACCAGCCTCCGCCAAGGCATCCAGGGCCCGCCCGCCCCGCTCCCCGAGCTCCCGACCGTCCCGGGCCGCGAGGTCGCCGGCACCGATGCCGCCGGCGGCGGCGGGGATCAGGGCGACGGAGTCCGGTCCGAGGTCGGGGATCGAAGAGTGATAGCAGCTCGGTATCTGTACGGGTTCCAAGGTCTGCGCGACGACGCAACGCATAGCGGCTACGCCTCTGGCCTGCGGATACTCGCTCCCGCAGGGGTCGTGGCGCCTCTCCGAGCCAGCCTGAGCCGCCATTTCGGCTCACTGCTCGTCGTAGCCGGCCTGGCCCCCTACTCCCCGGCATGTCCCGGGAAGTAGGGGCCCTTTTCGCGTCGGTCCCGAGAATCATCGCGAATCGCGCAGGACAGGGAGGCTGCGCCCGTCCCATCCTGGTCGGGACTTGTCCGCCGGTGGGAGGGGAACGGCAATGGCACGGCGACTCAGGTTCATCGGTACCAACTCCGGCAACGACGGATGCCCGACCCTGTACGAGGACCTGGACACCGGGGAGGTCCTGGTCCAGGGCGACGCCGTGACCGACCCCCACGACGTGGCGCAGCTCCGGAACGTCAAGGATGGGGAGGGGTTCGTGGTCGTCCCGCGCGTACTCCTGGCCGACTTCGCGCCCAGGGACGCGGAAAGGACGCCCGTGCTGATCGACTTCGAGGAGTTCGCCGGGATGTTCCGGACCTTCGCGCACACGGCTTGGCGCCTGGAGAGCCGGCGTCGCTACCAGTCGGACGAGGAGACCGAGACGTACCAGCGGTTCGTTCGGGGCGAGGACGCCGGCTGGGACCTGGACGACCCCTGGTGCGTATCCCGGCGTGAACAGTCCGCCCTGGGCAAGCGCTTCGAGCGGGTACGGATCGCCGACAACCCGCCCACCCCCGGTCAGTGCTATCTGCTCGACAACGCCCGCCGCAACAGCGCGGTCGGCGAGGACATCCGCAACCTGTGGCGCTCCGAGGCCGAAGCGCTGCAACTTCCCGACGAGGACTTCTGGCTCTTCGACTCCCGGGTCATCGCCCGGCTCCACTTCGACGACGACGACGTGATGACCGGCGTCGAGCTGGTCACGGACCCCGTCGAGGTGGCCCGCGCCTGCCAGGTCCGGGACGCCGCGTGGCACCACGCCGTCCCGTACGAGACCTTCGCCGAACAGGTGCCGTCCGCCGAGTGAGCACCGACTTCCAACAAGCAAGAGTTGCCCTCGGTGCGCGGCTGCGCGAGCTGCGCACCGATCGGCGGCTCACGGGCCGCCAGTTGGCGGTCCTGCTCGGCTGGACCCAGTCCAAGATCAGCAAGTTGGAGACCGGCCGCCAGACCGCGACGGCGGACGACCTGCTGGCGTGGGCGGACGCCACCGGCCACCCGCAGGCGGCTGCGGAGCTGATCACCAGGCTCCGGAGCCTGGAGTCCCGCTCCCGCGCCTGGCGCAGACAGCTCGCGGCCGGCCACAAGCCGGTCCAGGACACACTGACGGCCGAGTACGAGCGCACGAGGACGTTCCACGTCTGGCAGGGCTCCACGGTCGTGGGAATGCTCCAGACCGCCGAGTACGCCCGCCACGTCTTCACCCGCTATGCCGACCTCCACCGGTCCGTCCGGGACACCGAGGAAGCCGTACGGGCCCGCGTGAAGCGCCAGGAGATGCTCTACGAGCCGGGGCGCACGTTCCACATCGTGATGTGGGAGGCCGCACTCCGGGCGCTCGTGTGCCCTCCTCCCGTACTGGCCGCCCAGCTCGACCGCCTGACGGGCGTCCTCGGGCTGGACACCGTCTCCCTGGGCATCGTCCCGTTCGGCGCCTCCCTGAAGATCCCGCCGTCCAACGGCTTCTGGCTGTACGACGACCGTCTGGTGATCGCGGAGGACTGGCACGCGGAACTCTGGCTGGACGACGCGGACAGCGTGGGCGTGTACCGGAAGGTCTGGCAGGCACTCTCCGATTCCGCGGTCTACGGGGCGGACGCCCACCGCGTGATCGCCCGCGCCCGGCGGGCTCTCGACACCGCCTGAGAATCCACCGGAAGATCACGGCCCAGCCCGAGAATCCCGGCGAATCAGCCCCGACAGGACCGGGCACCCGGCCCTAGCGTCCCCCTCATGGACAGCTCGCACGAACTGGAGACAGTGACCCCGAGCACGGTCGTGGAGTCGCTGCGCGAATCGCTGATGGCCGCCGGAATCGTTCTCCCCTCGCTGGGCATCGACCCGGCACCGCCCGGCCCGGGGCTGGTGAGACTGGGCAGTGTCCGCCCCGACGTCGCCGTGAAGCCGGCGCAGGCCGTGAAGCGGGGGACCGCATGAGCGCACGCGACAGTCCCGACGGTACGGAACCCGGTTCGGCGCGGTTCGAGGGCCCGGACCTGAGTCCCGGCAACGCCTTGAAGTGGCGTCCGTGCGAGTGCGGCCGACCGGTCTGTCCTGAGTACCGCCCGACCACCGGCGGCACCCAGCGGCTGAGCGCCAAGGTGACCGAAGCGAACCGGCGGAGTCAGGGGACTGCGCAGTGAGCGCCCCGCCGGGACCGCCGCCAGAGTCCTGGGACGACATAGCGGCTCAACTCCACGACCTGCGGGAGCGCGGCGAATGGACCGCCCAGCTCTCCCGCCACCTCACTCCGGGGAGTCCTCTCCTGGAGTTCCTGGCAGAGGCCGGAGAGCGCCAGATGCAGGCCCGGCCGGAGAGCACTCCCAAGGCCCTCACTCCAGGGTCCGACCGACCCCACCCCACAGACTCCGCCCCGGTGACCGATCCACCGATCGGCCGGGGCGGCTCACAGCACCACTCATCCCTCACGAGAAGGAGCACGTTCATGGGCGGACAGCACGGCGGCGGCACGGGCTCGGGCCAGGGCGGAAGCCAGCAGGACGACGGCCAGTCGGGCGCCGGGCACGGCGGAGGTGGCTCGGAGGGCCAGGACTCCGGTCACAGCGACACGAAGGGCAGCGGCACCAAGTGACCGAACGCGCCACGACGGAGGCCGGCCCCCAGGGGTTGGCCTCCCGGCTCATGGGCTCCGGGGCCCTGACCTCCGACTGGCTCCCCGCTTATCAAGCCGTGCTCCGGGAGTCGTTCGTCCCGGATGTGATCTGGCCCGGCGTCGGACCAGCCGATGGCGGACCGGTGGCAAGCATCGACCGCCGGAGCGATCCGGAGGGATGGTTCCGCGCGGTCTACTCGGATGAGTCCCTGACCACTCAGTGGGACGACGGAAACCACACGGGACTCGACCGGGGCAACGTGCCGACATGCAGCAACTCCCAGCCCACCATGGTGTTCTCCATGCTGGCGGCCTTGGACGTCCAGTCTGGCGCCAAGGTCCTGGAAGTAGGTACGGGGACCGGCTGGAACGCGGCTCTGCTGTCCGAACGGCTCGGCTCGGAGAACGTCACCAGCATCGAGTTCGACCCGGAGAACGCGGCCACAGCCCGAGCCCGATTGGACGCCGCGGGCTACAACCCGGGCGCCATCGTCGGGGACGGCTCCCAGGGCTGGGCCGCAGGCGCCCCGTACGACCGTGTTCTGATCACGGCCTCCCTCCGAGAGATCCCGGCGGACATCGTCCGGCAGACTCGGCCCGGCGGGATCATCGTCTCCCCGTACGCCACGGAGTACGGCGGGGAGGCCGTGGTCCGCCTGACTGTCCAGGAGGACGGAAGCGCGTCCGGCCCGTTCGTCGGCTCCTCCGCCTTCATGCGTCTCCGGCAGCAACGCGCCTACCGGACGCACGTGAAGACGTACCTGGGCGGGAAGCCGTGGCCAGCCGATGGCCGCCGGACGACCGCTTCCCTGTCCCCGGAGGACGTGGCCGACTGGCTCCCCATGTTCGCCATCGGACTCCAGACCCAGGGGATGTTCCCCTACCCGGAGAAACTCGACGGCGGCCGCTACACGCTCTGGCTCCGGGACACCCGGGTCACTTCCTGGGCGTCGATCGACTTCGTTCCCGGTGCGGAGGAGTTCGAGGTCCACCAGTCCGGGCCCCGGGAACTCTGGGGCGAAGTCACCGCCGCCCACGCCTGGTGGGACGACCAGGGCCGACCGGAATTCGAGCGGTTCGGACTCACCGTGAAACCCGACGGCACCGCCTGGGCCTGGCTCGACTCCCCGGAGCACCCGGTCCCCGCCGTCAGGTAGCCGGACGGCCTGGGCCCCGCGGACGCGTGCCGTGACGCCGCGCGTGACTTCGAGACTCCAGCAAGACGGAGGCCCGGAGTCACGCGCGCAAGCGTTCCGCCTCCGCGCGGGCGGCCACCGCCTCGGCACGTGCCATGGCCCGGTCCGCAGGCTGCTCCAGGTGCTCCGCCAGGTTGTCCAGAGCCTCGGCAATGTCATCCTGCCATGCCGCGTATGCGGCATCGGTGCAGGGCGCTCCGGGACGCCGGCCACGCACACTCCGCAGGTGGCGGAGGGCTGCCTTGAGCGCGGTAGCGATCGGTGGCAAGGGCTCCGGTGCGCTCACTCAGCCCCGCCCAGCTTGCGAAGCGCGTCATCCGTCAGACGGTTCACCGTCCACTCGTCCATTGACACGGCCCCAACTGATCGATAGAAGTCGATGGCAGACGAATTCCAGTCGAGGACCGACCACTCCAGCCGCTCGTAGCCGCGCTCGACGCACGTACGCGCCAACTCCGCCAGCAGTGCCTTGCCGTGGCCGCCACCGCGCACGCCCGGCCGCACGTACAGGTCCTCCAGGTAGATGCCGTGCGCCCCACGCCACGTCGAGAAGGAGAGGAACCACACCGAGAAGCCGACCGCCTCCCCCTCGTCCGTCTCCGCGATGTGCGCGAACACCGCCGGACGCTCCCCGAACAGCGCCTCCCGCAACTGCTCTTCGGTGGCCCGCGCCTCGTGCGGCACCTTCTCGTACTCCGCGAGCTCGCGGATCATCGCGTGGATGACGGGGACATCGGTGACTTCGGCGTTACGGATCATGCCCGCAGCCTAGGGCGGTCACCGCCCCAGAAGCACCTCGGCGACCGTCAACTGGTCCTCGTCCAGCCGCACTTCCCCGTCCTCCACGTCCCACAGACAGTTCTGGAGCACCCGCCCCAGCGTCCAGGCCCGCGCCCGCTCCCGCTCCAGACCCGCCACCCGGGTCAGCAGGTCGAACCGCCACCGCACGTCCCCGGCCCGGAAGTTGTTGATGACGGCCGGCATGAGATCGAAACCCGGATCACCCGCCAAGGGCTTCGGGTCGATCGCCAGCCACGGCTCCCGGCCGCCCGCCAGCACGTTCTCGTAGTGCAGATCCCAGTGCAGCAGCCGGTCCCCCGGCTCCCCCACGACCTCCGCCACCGCCGCCGCGCAGTCCTTCAGCAACCGCCGGTCCCGCGCCTCCACCAGCCGCGCCAGCGCCCGCGGCACCTCCTCCAGCATCCCGGCGGCCATCTCACCGAGCCCGCGCACCCCCGCCGGAGCCGGCACCGCCGTCAGCCGCGCCACCAACTCCCCGACCACCACCACCGCCTGCCGCGCGTCCTCCCGCGCGAGCGCCGCCAGATCCCGCCCCTCGTCCAACCGCTCCAGCAGCAGGGTCCCGGTGTCCACGTCGTGCTCCAGCAGCCGTACGCAGCCCTGCCCGTCCCACGCGCGCAGCGCGACCGGCTCCCCCACGCTCTCCTCGTCCACCGCCACCAGCTTCAGCACGGCCCCGCTGCCGTCGGCCCGCTCCACCGGCAACACCAACGCCGTCACCCCGTGCATCACCGGCCCGTTCCGCCGCAGCTCCCACCGCTCCAGGAAATGCGCCGCCCGCCCGGGCAACGCCGCGATGAACTCCCGCCCCGCGTCCCCGTTGAACCCGACCTGCGCCTCGACCAGCCCGTCCGGAATCTCGACCATCCCCGGACCGTACCTCTGCGGGGTTGCTCGGCGGTGTCCCTGCGGGGTGCTCGGTGGTGTGCGGTACGGCTCGGGCTGTGCCCGGGGCGGCGCCTCAATCGCCGGCGGGGCTGGATGGTGTGGGGCGGGGCCCCGCACGAGGGTCTCCTCGGCGCGGCGCGTGCGGGCACGTCCCGGCAAGGCGGCCCTGGTCGCGCCTCGTCCTGCGGGGACCCTCCTGCGTGTCCCCGC
>NZ_JBGBPT010000165.1:0-6736 GCF_041106355.1 Streptomyces sp. BF23-19
GGGTGTCCCGACAACGCGGCGAGGTGCCGTGCCGGGCGGGCCGGGCCCGGCAAGATCCGGAAGAGACGGCCTAGGGGCGCGGTATCGCCGATCGGGCACGACGCCTCCTGGGCCGTCTCGCCCGTTCGGACGGCCCGGCTGGCCGGGGCGCGCCGCAGCGGATGCCCTTGACTCATGCCAGGTTCCGCAGCCCGCCTCGCGACCCTTCTCTGGGCCCTGCTCATCGTGTCCGCCCCGGCCGCCGCGGCCTGGGCCCGACCCGTGGGCTCGGCGGACAGCCCCGCCGACGTGGCCCTGGCCATCGGGCTCACCTCGGCGGCGGCCGCGGCGACCGGCTGGTGGCTGCGCTCCCGGTACCGCCGCGACTCCGACGGCGGCGAGCCCTGATGCGCCGCTCCCGGCCGAAGGCGGTGCGGGTGTGCTTCGGGGCCGCGGTGCTGTGCCTGTTGGCGGCCGCGCTGCTCGCCGTATGGAACGCGTACGCGCAGACCTGATCCAGGCCGGGCCCCGTCACGCCACCGGTGTCAGGCGGCGAGGTCGCTCTCGTGCGTGGGCGGGGTCTGTGCCTGCGGGAGGCCTACCGGCCGGGGCAGCGCGAGGTTCTTGGACCGTACGAGCCGGCCGCCGCGCCGGGAGCGGGCCACCGCCCGCACCAGCGGATTCAGCGCCGCCATCGCGAGCGGCGCGAGCAGGAGCACCACGGCGGTGCCGAGCGCGAGGCCGCCGATGACGTCGGTCGGGTAGTGGATGCCCATGTAGACGCGGCACAGGCCCTCGGCGAAGGCCAGCCCGATCCCCAGGAGGCCGAACTTCCGGTTCGCCACGAACAGGCCTACACCCAGGGCCATCGCGAGGGTGGTGTGGCCGCTGACGAAGGAGAACTCGGTCCGCCCGAGCCCCCAACCGAAGGCGGGATCGAGCACGTGCAGGCCCTCGTGCTGGCGGAACGGCCGCTGCCGCCCGACGAATTCACGTAGCGGCACATTCACGAGCAGCGCCAGCCCGGCGGCCAGCGGGGCCCAGACGAGCGCGGCGACGGACTCGACGGCGGTGGCCTCGTCCTGCCGGCGGGCACCACGCCAGCACCACAGGACCAGGAGCACCAGGGCCAGCAGGATCCCGTACTCCCCGAGCAGACTCACGACCCGGTCCAGCCACGCCGGAGCGTGCCGAGCCGCTCCGTTGATCCCGTACAGCAGGCTGACATCCACGTTCGGCCCACCTGTTGTGAGTCCAGCCATGGTGACGCGGCCCCTTGCCCTTGCCGTGGTTCCCCTGTGGAACGCACCCCTGTGTGCGCCCCTCCACCCCCACTTGATCAACCCCCGCGCCCATGGAACGCCCGTTCTGGCTCCTACGTTCCATTCTCCACGCAATGATCACTCCAACGTTATCGAAGAGTGACTCATCGTCGCAGCTCAGGGCCTTTGCCTTACGGTGAGTTACGAAGCCGCCGACCCGGCGGCGGACCGCTCCGGCAGCGCCTCGGCACCGTCCTTGGTCACACGCGTCGCACCGAAGTAGTCCGGGGTGTCGATCTTGTCGAACCGGATCACGGCGCCGGTGTAAGGGGCGTTGATCATGTACCCGCCGCCCACGTAGAGCCCGACGTGCCGGATCTCCCGGGAGTTCGTCAGATCATCGGAGAAGAAGACGAGGTCACCGGGCAGGAGTTGATCCCGCGAAGGATGCGCCCCGGCGTTGTACTGGTCGTTCGCCACGCGCGGCAACTCGACCCCCACGGTCTCGTACGCAGCCTTGGTCAACCCCGAACAGTCGAACCGCCCGTCCTGATCGGGCGTCCCGTTGCCGCCCCACAGATACGGCGTGCCGAGCTGCTTCTGCGCGAAGTAGATGGCCCCGGCGGCCTGTTGCGAGGGCGCCACCCGCCCGACGGGCCGTTCGAAACTCTTGGCCAACGTCGTGATGGCCTTCACGTACCCCTGCGTCTCGCGGAACGGGGGCACGCCCTGGTGCTGCGTCACCGCACCGGGGCCGGCGTTGTAGGCGGCCAGCATGTTCGCGACGGGATCTCCGGGCACCTTGCTCACATAACGCGCGAGTTCGCAGTCGTAGGAAGCGGCCGAGGGAATGGCGTCGTTCGGGTCCCAGATGTCGCGATCGCCGTCGCCGTCCCCGTCGATCCCGTGCGTGGCCCAGGTCCCGGGGATGAACTGGGCGATGCCCCGCGCATCGGCAGGACTCACGATGTTCGGGTTCCAGCCGCTCTCCGAGTAGAGCTGGGCAGCGAGGACGGCCGGACTCAGGGTCGGGCAGAGAACGCCCCACTTCTGCACCAGAGCCTGGTACTTCCCGGGTACGGCGCCCTTCGCCAGCCCGACCTGACGGCCACCGGCGTTCGCGATGCCCGCGGCGGCGGAGTACGTGCCGACCACGAGGAGAGCCACGAAGCACAGACACGCTCCGAAGCTGATCCCGCCGATCACCCAGAATCTGCGCACCCGTCAACCCTCCCCCATCGGCCGGTCTTTCACCGGGATTCACCGTTACGTGTCGGATTCATCCCTTTTGCGGCCCGCTGTCGAAGCCGTCGCAGACCAATGTCGTGTGTTCCGTATCCGAGACGGCATGCCGGAACACCACCGTCCAGCCGCCGGGATCCTGCGACAGCGGAGGTGCTTCGACGGTCTTTCCGTTCAGCTGCATGGAGAAGTCGTCCGGGTACGTGACGGACTTCCACTCCACCTCGTCACCTTCGTACAGGTCCTGGGCCTTGGCAACGAACCCGAGCTGGCGATTGTCGGTCACCGCGGTGGACCGGCCGTTCTCGTCGACCTCGTGCTGCGGCTTCACGACGACGGCCACGTAGTACGGCGGCGCGTCGGGGAGCGCGTTCTTGACCCGGAACGCGATCCTCACCTTGCCCGACTTCAACTGCGGGTCGTCCATGGTCCTGGGCACCGAGGTCTGGAAATCCAGCATGCCGTCCCCAGCACCGGTCCGCGCACAGGTGCGGTGGATGGGGTTGTAGTCGTCCAGATTGGGCTCGGTCTGCCTGATGTACGTGGGCGGACCGGCCGGGGGCTTCGACGCGGAAGCGCCAGGGCTCCCCTCACCGGCGGCGGGCGTCTGCGCGGCGGGGCTCCGGCCCTGTTCCCGCCCACCGGCCCGGTCGCCCTCGCCCCCCTGACCTCCCTGACCCCCCAACGGCACCTTCCACACCGCCACGGCCCCGACCACGGCCAGCGCGACCCCGACGGCCACCCACACACCCGTACGACGCATCCGCCCGCGCCCCGGCGTGACCGCGGCCGCGGCCCCCGCCACATCCTGGGTCGGGGTGTAGCCGTGCACCAACCCCGGCCCCTGCGTCCGCATCTCGTGCACCGGTACGACCTCGCCCAGCGCACCGAGCCCGAGGTACACCGGATCGTCGATCAGCGCGTCCCGGACCCCGCACCGGGCGATGACCTCACGCAGGCCCGGCCGCACCGCCGGATCCTTCGCCACGCACGCCTCGATCAGACCCGCCAGAGCCGGCTCCACCCCGACCACGTCGACCGGCTCGTGCACCGACCGGTAGCTCACCGTCGTCGCCACGCCCGTACCGAACGGCGGCCGCCCGGTCGCCGCGTACGCGAGGGTCGCGCCCAGTGCGAAGACGTCCGCCGCCGCCCCGGCCTCCGCACCCAGCAACACCTCGGGCGCGCTGTACCCGGGCGTGCCCGGGGCCTGCCCGTCCTGCGTGAGAGCCGTCTCGCCGACCCCCCGCGCGATGCCGAAGTCGATGAGCTGCGGCCCCTGCGCGCCCAGAATGACGTTCTGCGGCTTGAGGTCCCGGTGCGTCACCCCGTACGCGTGCACACTCGCGAGCCCTTCCGCCAGCGCCGCGAACAACCGCCGGCAGGTGTCCGAGGGCAGGCCGCCCCGCTCCGACACGGCATGACCGAGCGTCGGGCCCGCTACGTACTCGGTCGCCAGCCAGTACGGCGCCCCGGCCAGCGAGGCGTCGATCAGGTTCGCCGTGTACGCCGACCGCACCGCACGCACGGTCTCGGCCTCACGCCGGAACCGGGCCAACGCCTCCGGATGCCCGGTGATCTCGTCCCGGATCACCTTCACCGCGACGAGGCGCCCACCGGGCGACCGCGCCAGGTACACCTGCCCCATCCCTCCGGCACCGAGCCGGGCCAACAGCGCATGCGCCCCGATCTGTGCGGGGTCGACGTCTCTCAGGGCCTCCATCGCCCCGAGCCTGCCACACCGACTTCCGTTGAACGGAGGCGGGTTGACCGGAACGAGGCCAGGATCCGGCTAGGAACGCGGCGCCACGAACAGACTCTGCGCGCTCCGCCCGATGGGCCCCTTCTCGTCGTGCAACCGCGCGTCCGCGAGCCCGATCCCGGCCGCGTCCACACTCGTACGGGCCTCCACGCACACCCACTCGCCCACCGGATGGCGGTGCAGGTGCACGGTCAGGTCACCGTTGATGAAGACGTACCGCCCGAAGTCCATCACCGAACTGATCCCGTTCCCCGAGTCGGCCGCGATCAGCACCCGGTCCAGCGGCCTGGGCTCCTCCCCGGCGACGAGCGGCACCTTCATCCGCATCCAGCAGGTGCCGGGGCCCAGTTCGACGAAGGCGCCCTCGGTGAACCGGGTCTCCATGGCCGAGTGGTAGCCGACCTCCCACGGCACCGGGAAGAAAGGCGTCACCTCCACCTCCCCGGGCGGCGGCAGCTGCGGCCCCGGGACCACGGCCGGAACGGCCTCCTCCGCGACCCGGATCCGCAGGGCCCGCGCCAGCATCACGGGCGCGCCGCCCGCCGGCGCGAGGGCCGCCTCGACCACCTCGGTCCCGCGCCCGGCCCGCAGCACACTGGTGGTGATCTCCAGCTCGCCGATCGGCACCGGGCGCAGGATCTCGTACGTGATCCGGGCGACCCGCATGTCCGTACGCGCACCCGGCCGCTCCTCGACGGCCCGCCCGAGCAGCGCGGCCGGCGGCCCGGCGTGCTGCGACCCCGGGTCCCACGGCCCCCGCGTGTACTCGGTGGCCAGGAACCGCCCGGCGTCGACCCTCTCGAAGAATCCCTCGTACCCCTCGGCAGCACCCATACCGGCCACGCTACCGACAGGTAACCCAGGCCACCAGCCCCCTGCGACCGCCTCAGCGGGCGAACCCCAGCCCCACCCCCAGCCCCACCAGCACCGACCCGATGGCCCGGTTCAGCGCCTTCTGCGCCTTCAGCATCCGGTCGCGCAGCCGCGAGACGGAGAAGAACAGCGCCACCGCCCCGAACCAGCCCAGGTGCGCCGCCGACATGAACAGCCCGTAGCCCACCTGCTGCCACACCGGCGTCTGCGGGTTCACCACCTGCGTGAAGGTCGACACCACGAACAGCGTCGTCTTCGGATTGAGCACATTGGTCAGGAAGCCCGACCTCATCGCCCCCAGCCGGGTCAGCTGCGGCTTCGACTCCAGGTCCACGGTCAGCTCGGCGCGCGCCCGGAAGGTACGTATCCCGATCCACACCAGATAGGCCGCACCCGCAAGCTTGATCGCGGTGAACAGCGCGGTGGAGGAGGCGATCAGCAGACCGACCCCGAGCATCGTGTAGGAGACGTGGACCAGCACACCGGCCGCGACGCCGGCGGCGGCGAACAACCCGGTGGGACGCCCGTAGAGATAGCTGTTACGGACCACCATGGCGAAATCGGCGCCGGGACTGATCACGGCGAGGAGGGTGATGACGGCGACTGCGATCACTTCTGTCATACGGGGATGCTCACCGCCACCGCCCCGTGGATCAAGCCATTCCGGACAGCCGAGGACGCGCGCCCGACGCGCGCCCGACGCGCGACAATGGACGACGTGCCCAGTAGCCCCGCCACCCCCGCCCCCGCGCCCGCCCCCCTGCCGGTCCTGCAGGCCGACTGCGCGAACTGCTTCGCGCTCTGCTGCGTGGCCCTCCCCTTCGCCAAGTCCAACGACTTCGCCGTGAACAAGCCCGCCGGAACCCCCTGCGGCAACCTCCAGCAGGACTTCCGCTGCGGCATCCACACCCGGCTCCGCGACAAGGGCTTCCAGGGCTGCACCGTCTTCGACTGCTTCGGCGCGGGACAGCAGGTCTCCCAGGTCACCTTCGGCGGCCGCGACTGGCGCACCCACCCCGGCACGGCCCGCCGGATGTTCGAGGTCTTCCCGGTACTGCGGCAACTGCACGAGCTGCTCTTCTACGTCAGCGAGGCCCTGACCCTCCCGGCCGCCGCCCCGGTCCACGGGGACCTGCGCCGGGCCCTGACGGAGACCGAGGAATGGACCCGGGCCGACGCAGAGGCCCTGGTGGGCCTGGACGTCGGCGCCCTCCGGCAACGGATCAACACCCTGCTCCTGAAGACGAGCGAACTCGTACGGGCGAAGGTCCCGGGCCGCAAGAAGAACCACCGCGGCGCGGACCTGATGGGCGCCCGCCTCTCCGGAGCCGACCTGCGCGGCGCGAACCTCCGCGGTGCCTACCTGATCGCCGCCGACCTCACCCGCGCCGATCTCCGCACGGCCGACCTGATCGGCGCGGACCTCCGCGACACCGACCTCCGCGGCGCGGACCTGCGCGAAGCCGTCTTCCTCACCCAGCCCCAGCTGAACGCGGCCCAGGGCGACCCGACCACCCGAATCCCCCCTTCCCTCACCCGCCCCACCCACTGGACCTGATCCACCCCACCGGCCCCGCACCCGCCCAACCCCGCCGGGCGCTCCCCCAACCCCGCCGGG
>NZ_JBGBPT010000166.1:0-6016 GCF_041106355.1 Streptomyces sp. BF23-19
GTGACTGAGCACGACACCTGGCTTGGTTGGACGACTTCATTGCACACCGTTGGCTTGCCCGCCCGGCGCGAAGTCGGGTCACCACCGGGCGCGCAGCATGCCGTCGCGGTCAGGCAGGACAGCGACGAACAGCGGGTGGCGTTCGTCGGGGTACATGGACAGGGCGCAGGCCGCCCGCGCGTCGGCCACCAGAGCGGTGAACTCCTGGTAGTCGGTGTCGTCGACGACCGCGTGGCGGATCGTTCCGTCTTGCGCCTCCCACACGAACTCCACTGACTCCTCCGGGGGGAGCGCGGCGAGGACCGCGCCGACATCGGCGTTCAGGTCGACGGTCAGCAGAACCCGCGGGCCGAGACAGGCGCGCACCGCGTCGAGGTTCTCCGGCGTGAGGCGGTGCCAGCGTGCGGCGTTGCGGACGTAGGTCTCCTCCAGAAGCACCGTCTGCCGTGAGGCCAGCTCCGTGCGGAGGCGTGCCCAGAAGTCCTCGTCGGCTGGCTCCGTCGGTTCCGGTTCGTCGAACTCGCCGCGCAGGGGGAGGCCGTCAGCGGTTCCGGGAAAAGGCCGAGTTCACGTGTACGGGCCACGGCGTCCGCGCAGGGCTGGTCGCTGCCCACGTACACGTACTGGTCCCACCCGACGTGCACGGTGAACAGGTCCCCCACCTCCAGCCGGCACCAGGCGCCCTGGTCACGGAGCATGGCTCGGACAAGCTCCAGAGCGCTCGGAAGGGAAACCTCGGCCCCGTCGTGGTAGCCGGTGAGGTCGGGCGGGAAGAGCCCGGCGAGGCCGTGTCCCCCGACCGGCGGCTCCACTCCGAAGTGGACCAAGCCTGTGACCGCGGGCTCACGGATCTCCAGCCGGTCGATACCCGAGGCCTCCGCGAAGGCGGCGATCGCTGCCAGGTACGCCGCCTCGACCGGCCCGTGGTCACTGTCCGTGTCCTCGGGGCCGGTGTAGTGGCCGCGCTCGTCGCGGTTGGCAGGGTCGTACTTGGTGATCCGGTGAACGAAGGCCGGCGGCACGCTGCTCCTTGGGCGGGGCGGAAAGGGTGCAAGCGTAGTTTCCGGCCCCGAGCCGGTATGTCGCGGGTTGCTCCTTCGGCCCGTATCGGCAGGGGTGTGGGGCTCGACAGGCTGTAGGCCGGTCGAATCCCGAGAGTGAACCCCAAGGCCGACGGCGTGCCACCCGGCGCGGCAAAGACCCCGTCGGGTGACGTGACGTCGAGCAGGAAGTGGTGAGGGATCCCTGTGGCCTCGGCCAGGGTGAGCACGCAGGTGGAGAAAGCCCGATCCACAGCCGGCTCCCCGCGTCGCCAGCGCACCGCGTACACGAGTGTGGGGAGGGATCGGCGGAGGGAACAGGCCAAGTCAGCCCTCCGGGCGCTGCTCTGCCTGCCGAGTGGAATGCACACCCACGACAAGTCCAGTGCTCATTGGACAGGTCTGGTGCACAGTCACAACACGTGGCCGATATCCGGGGCGTGGCGTTCGCGGAGAAAATCGAACACGTGTTTCACTGGGGGTGCGAGACCACCGTCTGTGGGGCCTCTGCGTACTGGACTGCCTCGCGCACCGCGGCGTAGGCGCAGGGCTCAGCCATGAGGACGCTTAGGGTGATACCGACCCGCAGGGCGGCGCCGTGGCGGCCAGGAGACCCGTCGACCTCGCGTTCCCGGAGATCGACAACAGCGGCTCCTCAGGAACGGATGCTGCGCAGGCTCAGTGCGCACAGCGCCGCCCAGGACAGTGCAAATCCCGCAACTTTCCAGCGTGCCTGCTTGCTTTCGAGCAGGGTGCCGAAGAGAGCCGCGTCAGCGGTGTCGGTCGCCACCCGGCACCATGCCGCCGAACGTCGCGCGCTCTCGCTGCTGGCGACGGTCATCGCGACTCCGATGGCCGTGTCCCGGGCCCCGATGGCCCTGATCAGCAGTCCTGCCTGCCGTGGCGGGCGGCCGTCGGACTCCAGTGGAAGATCGCATGGCTTGGCGAGCCACTCCGGCCGCACCATGATGGCGACGCTGTAGAGAGCGGTAGCGGCGCCAAGTACACGATTGACATCGATCGACTTCACGCCTTGAGTCCCTTCGTCGGTGCTCGAATGGTGCGCGCGTGCCCAGCAGCAGTACTTCGCCCTGTAGCCCCGCCCTCCGAATCCTGGAACTCAGAGTTGCGGGTCAATGATCAGGTTGAGCGCATGACAGTGCAGTGCCACTTTGCGATGACGGTCGCGGGGTCGCCGAAATAGGACCAGGGCACTGCGGTTGCTTGGTCGGCGAGCAGCTTGAAGAGGTACGCCGCTTCGCTGTACAGCCCGCCGGCGCACGTCGCGTGCAGCAAGTAGTTGAAGTCGGCGACGTCCTGCGCCCGGTAGATGCCGTCCCAGTTGACGACCCATGTATCCCAGGTGCGACGGGTATCGGCGAGTGCTACGTCGGTACTCCAATGCCGACGTAGGAAGAGTGCCATGTCACCCTCACGCTCAAGGCGGTAGCGGTACTCCTCCAGCCGCGCGACCTGCAGGAGTACGGCGAGTGGCGAGCCCGGCGCAGTGCTGTCCACCACGTCCCGGGCGAAGTCGTACATGGTCCCGTGCGTGCCGTGCCAGCGAGCGGACACATGGCGCAGCGCTTGATTGTGCGCTTCCCGGTTGTCCTGGTGCCGAAGTTTCAGCTCCTTCCACCAGTGGTTGAATTGGCGGTGCCCACCCGCGTATAGCCGGGCGATGGTGAGGAGCGATACCCAGGGCACAGGGTCGTAAGGATGTGCGTCGGCCGCGCGAAGGCAGGTCCGTACGGCCATGTCCAGCCGGTCCTGGCCGGCAGCGCCAGGGTCCCCCGCGGCCACGGCGAGGTTGAAGCAGCGCAGCACCTCTGTATCCGCGCGCAGCACCAGCGCGTCCGGATCACCCGGCCGGGCGGTGTACCACTCCTCGGCGATGGTCGTGCCGGCCGTGGACTGGGCGAGCAGGCGCACCCGGTGGGTGCGGCGGTCCCAGTCGCGCCCGGTGGAGTGGAGCAGCTCGGGAAGACCCTGCCACCGGCCGATGGCGATGTCTTGGCGCGCCTTCGCAAGGTCCCGGTCCCTGAGCGTCGCGTCGAATTCGGGAGTGAAGGGCTTGCTTCCCGGTGTCATGGCTGCGCCCTTCAGAAGTCCGTGGCTATGGTGTTGTCAGCGGACGAGGCAGACACGGGTTCCAGGCCTTCGTATTCTTGTTTGATTCGCTCGGTCTTTGCGGCGTCAAGCCGATCCGGACGGTAGTAGGGGCTCTTCCGGTACGCGAGCATCGGCACCAGGCCCACGGCGAGACCGCCGATGCCGATCGCGATGGCGGTGGCGTCGAGTGCGCCCAGCGACTCGACGAACACCCAGAACAGGAACAGCGCCCCGGTCAGCGGCCACAGCCCGCCGAAGATGAAGTTCGCCGGGGTCTTCAGCAGCACCTTTCGGTAGGCGACGACGACTGCGACTCCGGCCAGCCCGTAGTAGACGGCGATCTGGAGTCCGATGGCGGCCACGGCGCTCTCCAGGATGTCGCCGACCGAGCCCAGTGCATTGGACGCCACAAAGAGACCGAGAGCGACCGCGCCGACAACCACCAGCGCGACCCAGGGCGTCTGGTAGCGGGGGTGAGAGGTGCCGAGGGCAGCTGGCATGGTGCGGTCGCGGCCCATCGCGAAGAGGGAGCGGGTCACCTGGATGAGGGTGGTCTCCAGGGTGGCGATGGTAGACAGCATGACGGCGACGATCAGCAGTCTGCCGCCCCAACCGGGCCAGAGACGCTCGCCGAGCAGGGCCAGGACGTTGGCGCTGTTGGCCTCGATTTCCTCGGCAGTGAGCAGCAGGTTCACGGAGATTGTGAAAACCTCGAACAGGACGAAGACGACGGCGAGACCAACCAAGCCGGCCAGCCCCGACGTCTTGCGGCTGTTGCGAGTTTCCTCGCTGAGGTTGCTGGTGACGTCCCAGCCCCAGTAGTAGAACGCCGCGATCAACGCTCCGGCTGCGAATCCCTGCACTCCATCGAAGTGGCTGAAGCCCAGCCAGGACCAGGAGAAGTGCTGAACCGCATTGCCATGAAACAAGGCCCCCGCGGCGAAGGCGAGCAGTATGAGCAGCTCGATGCCGGACATGATCAGCTGGGCGTGAACCGTCAGTCGCGCTCCCTTAAGCACGACCACGAGCATCACCAGGAACCACATCGCGCCGACCACGGTCGCCAGCGCGGTGTTCTCGGCCAGGTCCGGGGCGAACAGGGACAGCGTCATGCTGCCGGCCGGCAGAGAGCCCGCGACCATGAAGATCGTGGCCGAGACCACAAGCGCCCAGCCGCTGAGGAAGCCGAGGGAGGGATGGAGGGCACGGGCCACCCATGAGTAGCTGGCGCCAGCGTTGATGTCGAGCCTGCCCAGGTAGTTGAACGCCCAGGCGATGCCGAACATGGGTATCGCGCAGTAGAGCAGTGCGGCAGGGGCGGCGAAACCGACCGCGCCGATGAGTACGGCTGTCGTCGCCGCCAGGGAGTAGGCGGGAGCACTGCCGGCTACCGCCATAACGATGCTGTCGGAAGTGCCCAGGACGTTCGCCTGCAGCCCTTTGTGTGTGCTCACGATTCTGTAGTGCCCTTCGGATACGGCCGCTGTCGGTGATGTCCCGGCAAAGAAGCGCACAGCCACGGGGACGGACAGCGGGGTGGCTGGTCCGGTCCTGCCCGGCCAGTAATCTCGCGAACAGCAGGCAGAGTTATGGACGGCTTACGAGAAGGAGGTGCCTGCGTCGTGGCAGCGTGAGGTTTTCGGGCACCAACTCATCCACCATGGCGGGCCGCGTACGCGGGTCCACTCGACTCGGGGGCAGGACCAGACGCGGTTCAGAAGTTCGCACACGTTTCCTCGATCATGCTGGCGCGGCTATTCGGTGGAGAGGGACGAGCCCCGAGGACAGCCGAGTCGTCAACCCTCGTGACTGCCGGGTGAGTGGAATCTTCGTGCCGCCTCGAGGGCTCGCAGTCCCGCGGCTTCGCCTCGTTTCTGCCGTCGGGCGACGCGCAGTGGCAGGGCGCGGTGGCCCGTCGCGACTCTGGGTGGAAGAGGACCTTCCGGATTGTTCGACGCACCGGAGACGCGCTGTGAGAAATTGTCGTGTTCCGATAAACCCTGTGGAGATGCTGCGTGTCTCCACGGCTGCTGCTCCGCAGCCAGTCAGGCGGGTGCCGCGTCCGCTGCGACCCTGCTGGCGCCGTCTGGCGGAGTGGACCGAGGTCCGCGTGTGGCCCCGCCTGCACGAGGTCGAGGTTCTTCTGGCGAAGCTTCGCCGTGCGGACGCTCTGGACTTCTCCCGGGCGGCCGTTGACGGCTCCCACATCCGCGCGTGAGAGGTGGCTTCCAGACGGAACGAAGTCTTGTCGACCGGGGCAAAGCGGGCAGCAAACACCACCTGATCACCGATGCCACCGGCATCCCTCTCGCCGTCACGCTGACGGGAACCGGTCCACGCGCAACTGGAACACTCCGGTGGGGTTGTTGGGGAAGTTCACCGACACGACGCGGGGTGTTCGGCCGGAGCGCCGCTGCGACCTCGTCGAGGTCCAGGGCCCAGTTGCGGTCCGGGTCAGAGGGCCACGCCGGTGGCCTCGCGCAGGGCCATCGGCACGGTCTCGGCTGGTAGTTCGGGGTCACCACCACGGCGTGGTCCCCGGCGTCGAGCAGGACGTTCATGGCCAGGTACAGGGCTTCCTCGGCTCCGGCGAAGCAGATCACGTCGTCCGCGCCGGCGTTCTCGTACGTCTGGGCGATCACCTCGCGCAGGGCCGGATCGCCGAAGGTCTCGGTGTAACCCAGGGGCAGGTTCTCGCAGCCGGGTCATGGTCGGTCCTTCGCGTTCGGTGATCTGAGTTCGGCGAGCAGGCCGTAGACGGTGGAACGGGACACCCGCAGGGCGCCGGCGACGACGGGAGCGGCGCGGCGGACCGCGAACACCCGGGCCTCCTCCAGCCGGCCGAGAACGGCCAGGCGGTCCTG
>NZ_JBGBPT010000167.1:0-5962 GCF_041106355.1 Streptomyces sp. BF23-19
CACCGTAGGACGGTGCGGGGCTCCCCCGGGTTGAGCGGCGCCGGGCCGCTTGCGGCGGCGCGGGCTTTCTAGTACCAGCCGTTGGCCTGGTGGAAGCTCCAGGCGGCGCAGGGGCTGCCGTAGCGGTCTTCCATGTAGTTCAGACCCCACTTGATCTGCGTGGCGGGGTTGGTGCGCCAGTCCGCGCCGGCCGAGGCCATCTTCGTACCGGGCAGTGCCTGGACCAGACCGTAGGCTCCCGAGGAGGAGTTGACGGCCTTGTAGTTCCAGGTGGATTCCTGGTTGATGATGTTCGAGAAGCACTGGAACTGGCCGGCCGGGACCATCTGCTGAGCGATGGCCTTGACCTGAGCGACCGTGTAGGAGCTCTGGGGGGCGAAGTCACCGGCGTCGCGGGCGGCGGAGCGGCTGGCGACCTGCTCCTTCTCCTCGCGTTCCTTCTTGAGCTTCGCCTCGGCCTCGGCCTTCTCCTTCTCGGCCTCCGCCTTCTTGGACTTGGCGTCCTCGGCGGCCTGGACGCGCGCGGCCTCCTCGGCGGAACGCTTGGCGTCGGCATCGGCGGCGTGGGCGATGGCATCGGCCTGCTGCGTCAGGGACGCGCTCTGGACCTGTGCCTGGTCGCCGACCGGGATGTCGGCAAGGAGAGTCGCGCCGGACGCGGTCGTCTCGAGATCGTTCGTGGGGTCGCCGGTGGCAACGCCTACGACTGCGCCGACGGTGGTGACCGCGGTGGCCGAAGCCACGGCGAACCCCCGGACCGAGATCCGGCTCACACGGTGTCCTTCCAGCAGCGTCCGCAGTGACCGCGCGGGCGCAAAAGTGCCCTCGACTCTGGCCTCCGTGGTTCTACGGTCACTGGAGGCGCGGGCCCGTGGGCAACCCCCTTGCGGGGGCCGCCGCGTGAAACTCCGGGCGGCATACGGCGTTCGGCTGTGGAGTTGTGGTGCTGCGCGTACCTCACGGGAGATACAGGTGTGCCGTATGCGGGGCCTGACGGAAACCAGACTCTGCCGGAACGCGACACCGCAAGGCAATTCTCTACTGCGTGTGAAAGGTCACACCTGGCATGTCGCTGCCGATTCGAGCAAAGACCTGTGCAGCACGACGCCGCCCGGCTAGGCTCTCGGGCCTTTGCCGGGCGGCGCCAACTCACCTTCCCGCTATGGGCGTTTTGACCGATACGACCCTCAGAGGTTCTCCAGCATCTCGGTGACCAGTGCGGCGATCGGGGAGCGCTCCGAGCGCGTCAGCGTGATGTGGGCGAAGAGCGGGTGGCCCTTCAACTTCTCGACCACGGCGACCACTCCGTCGTACCGACCGACCCGAAGGTTGTCCCGCTGGGCGACATCGTGGGTCAGAACGACCCGCGAATTGGCTCCGATTCGGGACAGAACGGTCAGCAGGACATTGCGTTCCAGCGACTGCGCCTCGTCCACGATCACGAAGGCGTCGTGCAGCGAGCGGCCTCGGATGTGCGTGAGCGGCAGGACCTCCAGCATCCCGCGGTTCAGCACCTCCTCGATGACCTCGCGCCCGGCGACCGCCGAGAGGGTGTCGAAGACCGCCTGCGCCCAGGGGCTCATCTTCTCGGAGGCGTCCCCGGGCAGATAGCCGAGGTCCTGACCGCCCACCGCGTACAGCGGCCGGAAGACCATCACCTTCTGGTGCTGCCTGCGCTCCAGGACCGCTTCCAGCCCCGCGCAGAGCGCCAGCGCCGACTTTCCGGTGCCGGCCCGGCCGCCCATCGAGATGATCCCGATCTCGGGGTCGAGGAGGAGGTCGAGCGCGATGCGCTGCTCGGCGCTGCGGCCGTGCAGCCCGAAGGCCTCCCGGTCACCGCGTACGAGCTTCACGTTGCCGTCCGCCGTGACCCGGCCGAGGGCCTTGCCGCGCTCGGACTGCAGGACCAGTCCGGTGTGCACGGGCAGTTCCGCGGCCTCCGGCACGTAGAGGCGGTCCTCCGAGTAGAGGAGGTCCACCTGTTCCCCGGAGAGGGCGAGATCGCTCATGCCCGTCCAGCCGGCGTCGGTGATCGCGAGTTCCGCGCGGTACTCCTCGGCGATCAGCCCCACGGAGGAGGCCTTGATGCGCAGTGGGAGATCCTTCGAGACCACCGTGACGTCGTAGCCCTCGGCCTGGAGGTTGCGGGCGACCGCGAGGATCCGCGAGTCGTTGTCCCCCAACCTGAAGCCGGCGGGCAGGACGCTCGTGTCGGAGTGGTTGAGCTCGACGCGCAGGGTGCCGCCCAGATCGCCCAGCGGGATGGGGGCGTCCAGGCGACCGTTGCGAACCCGGAAGTCGTCGAGCAGGCGCAGGGCCTGGCGCGCGAAGTAGCCGAGTTCGGGATGGTGCCTCTTTGCCTCCAGCTCGGTGATCACCACGATCGGGAGCACGACCTCGTGCTCGTCGAAGCGGGAGATCGCGTTGGGGTCTGCCAGCAGGACGCTGGTGTCGAGGACGTAGGTCCGCCTGTCATGCAGGCGGCTCTTTGTGCTGGTCACCACGGAAGGACGTACCCCCTCGGAAGAGGTCGGGCCATGAAGACCGGACCGGTCATCGGCACCCATGCCAGGGCCGATTTCCGGCCCTCCACTCCGTCCGTGCGAACCGCACGTGCGTCCTGGTGCAAAGGGCCTCCCGGGCGGACGACCCCATGCCGTCCGCTGAGACTCGACACCCGTGGATCGGGCATCGACCTGAAAGGGATATTCCCCGAACAGGCCAGGCCATGCCATGGCATATGACGGACGCTCGGTGAATCCCTGGTGAAGGCTTCGAGGGGAGGGGGTGCCGGGACCGAGGGGGCGGGAAACCCCCTCCGTGGAATCAGGTGCCGTAGCGCCGGTGGCGGGCCGCGTAGTCGCGCAGGGCCCGCAGGAAGTCGACCTTGCGGAAGGCCGGCCAGAAGACTTCGCAGAAGTAGTATTCGCTGTGCGCGCTCTGCCACAGCATGAATCCGGACAGCCGCTGCTCGCCGCTCGTGCGGATGACGAGGTCCGGATCCGGCTGGCCGCGCGTGTAGAGGTGCTCGGCGATGTGGTCGATGTCGAGGATCTCGGCGAGCTCCTCGAAGGAGGTGCCCTTGCGCGCGTGCTCCAGCAGCAGCGAGCGGACCGCGTCGGCGATCTCCTGGCGGCCGCCGTAGCCGACGGCGACGTTGACGAGTATCCCGTCGACGTCGTGGGTGGCCTGCTCGGCCTCCTTGAGGACGTTCTGCGTCCGGGCGGGCAGGATGTCGAGGTTGCCGACGTGGTGGACCCGCCAGCGGCCGTCCGCGGCGAGGCCCCGGACGGTGTTCTCGATGATGTTGAGCAGCGGGCGGAGCTCGACCTCCGGCCGGTCCAGGTTGTCCGTGGAGAGCATCCACAGGGTGACGACCTCGACGTCCGTCTCGGTGCACCAGCCCAGCATCTCGGAGATCTTGTCGGCGCCGGCCTGGTGGCCCTGCTCCGTCGTCCCTCCGGACGCCTTCGCCCAGCGGCGGTTTCCGTCCAGGATGACGCCGATGTGCTTGGGCGCCGCGTCATGGTCGAGGCGGCCTTCCACCCGGCGTGCGTAAAGCCTGTACACCAGGTCGCGCAGCTTCACGATCTTCCAGCCCCTCCGTGCCTTGCCCCCGTGCGAAATGCGGTCCCACCCCCGAGTCCGCCACATTACTGCGCGCCGGGATGGGGTACCCAACTCGGCCTGTCACAACTCCGTGATAGGGAGGACAACGTGACTGATACCAATCCCTATCGGGCAGAGCCCTCGCGCTACGACTCCATGGAGTACCGACGCACCGGCCACAGCGGCCTCAAACTCCCCGCCGTCTCCCTCGGCCTCTGGCACAACTTCGGTGACGACCGGTCCCTGGAGTCCCAGCGGGCGATCCTCCGCCGGGCCTTCGACCTCGGCATCACCCACTTCGACCTCGCGAACAACTACGGTCCGCCGCCCGGCTCGGCCGAGCTGAACTTCGGCAAGATCTTTTCGCAGGACTTCGCGGCCTACCGCGACGAGCTGATCCTTTCGACCAAGGCCGGCTACCTGATGCACCCCGGGCCGTACGGCGAGTGGGGCAGCCGCAAGTACCTGCTCAGCTCGCTCGACGCCTCGCTGAAGCGGATGGGCGTGGACTACGTCGACATCTTCTACTCGCACCGCTTCGACCCGGAGACCCCGCTGGAGGAGACCATGGGCGCCCTCGCGTCCGCGGTCCAGCAGGGCAAGGCCCTGTACGCGGGCGTCTCCTCCTACACGGCGGAGCAGACGGCCGAGGCCGTGCGGATCCTGCGCGGGATGGGGGTGCGCGCGCTCATCCACCAGCCCTCCTACTCCATGATCAACCGCTGGACGGAGGAGGACGGGCTGCTGGACACCCTGGAGGACGCCGGCATGGGCTGCATCTCCTTCGCGCCGCTCGCGCAGGGCATGCTGACCGGCAAGTACCTGAAGGGCATCCCGGCGGACTCGCGCGCCGCGCAGGGCAAGTCCCTGAACCCGGACCTGCTCTCGGACGAGGTGCTCCGCCGACTGACCGGTCTGAACGAGATCGCGGCCCGCCGCGGGCAGTCGCTCGCCCAGCTGGCGCTCAAGTGGGTGCTCCGCGACGACCGGATGACCTCGGCCCTGATCGGTGCGTCGAGCGTGCCGCAGCTGGAGGAGAACGTGGCCGCGCTGGCGTCCGCGCCGCTCACCGAGGCCGAGTTGAAGGAGATCGACTCCCTCGCCGTCTCCACCCCCGGCACCAACATCTGGGCCCAACGCGGCTGACCTGCGCATTTGTCGCGCAGCACGGTCGGGATGCCGGAAAACGAAAAACGGGCCGGTCCGTGGGGGGGATACGGACCGGCCCGAGGGGGGGGTTCCACCATAACCCTTCGTAAAGCATGCTGCGTGCATTGGCGCAGGATGATTACGCTCCGAAACCACCCAGCAGCACTCCGGTGAGTGCTCCGGCCGCCATGAAGGGGCCGAACGCGTACCCCTGATTCCGCTCGTCGGGCCTGCGCAGGAGCACGTACGTCCCGTACAGGGCCCCGTAGAGCAGGCCGAGGAAGGCCCCCGCGGACCATACCCCCCACCCGTACCACCCAAGAGCGACCCCCAGCGAGAGCGCCAGCTTGACGTCGCCGAAGCCCATGCCGGCGGGGTTGATCAGATGGAGCATCAGGTACGCGGCTCCCAGCGCGCCGCCGCCCAGCAGCGCGAGCCGCCAGGACCCGGCGGAGCCCGGCGCGAGGGCGGCCGCCCCGAGCAGCGCGGCGACCGCGGCGGCGAGCGGCAGGGTCAGTACGTCGGGCAGCCGGTGCACGGCGCGGTCGACGAGGGCGAGCAGGACGAGCAGCGGGGCGAGGCCCACGTAGGCCACCAGCTCGGGGCGCGCGCCGACGGCCGCGGCGAGCACGGCGCAGACCGCGGCGGTGAGCACGGCCAGGGGTGCGGCCCGCCGCCCGTAGGCGTGCGGGGGCGCGGGCGGCCGCAGCGAGGTCCGGCAGCGGGCCGGTCCTAGCCAGCCCCCCAGCCTGCCGGCCAGCCGGTGCCCCTGCGGGCAGCGGCCCTGCCAGGGGTCCCCCGGCTCGACGGAGAGGCGGTAGGCGGGGCGCGGCAGCAGGAGCCCGGCGGCCACGCCGTACCCGGCGGCGAGAACGATCACGAGCACACCCGTCATCCGGCGAAGGTAGAACACCCCCTAAGGTGGCCGCCATGGCGCACTGGCAAGACGGCCGGGCCGTGCTGCGGGTCGGCGCGGACCCTACGGAGATCCCGCTGGAGGTCGCCGCCTCGTACGGGGCGCGGACCCGCGGGCTGCTCGGGCGGGACGGGATCGACGGCGCGATGCTGCTGACCCCCGCGGCGAGCGTGCACACCTTCCGGATGCGGTTCGCGATCGATGTGGCGTACCTCGACCGCGAGTTCGGGGTGCTCGCGGTGGTCACCATGGCGCCGGGCCGGCTCGGACTGCCGCGGCTGCGCTCCC
>NZ_JBGBPT010000168.1:0-5815 GCF_041106355.1 Streptomyces sp. BF23-19
CCGGGCGCGGGCACCGCGCGCCAGGTCGGCCGGCGCCTGCGCCGCCGGCCCGCGGCCCTCGCCGCCGCCGGGGTGCTGACCCTGCTCGTCCTCCTCGCCCTCGCCGCCCCCCTGCTCGCCCAACTCACCGGGCAGGACCCGAACGCGTACCACGACGACCTCGTGGACTCCGCGCGCGGCGGGGTACCGCTCGGCTCCTTCGGCGGGATCTCCGCCGACCACCTGCTCGGCGTCGAGCCGGGCACCGGACGTGACCTGCTCACCCGGCTGGTGTACGGGGCGCGGATCTCCCTGCTCGTCGCCCTGGGCGCCGTCGTCGTACAGACCCTCGTCGGCGTGGGCGTCGGACTCGCCGCCGCCCTCGGCGGCCGGTTCGCGGGCCAGCTCATCGGCCGGTTCACCGATGTGATGATCGCGCTGCCGATGCTGGTGATCGGCATCGCCCTCACCGCGGTCGTCCCGCCCGACTTCCCGCGGCCGCTGCTGCTGATCCTCATCATCGGCCTGCTCGACTGGGGCGGCACCGCCCGCATGGTGCGCGCCCAGGCCCTCGCCCTGCGCGGTCTCGACTTCGTCGACGCCGCCCGCCTCTCGGGCCGGGGCACGCTCGGCATCGCCCGCCGCGAACTGCTGCCCTCGCTCGCCGCGCCCGTCATCACCTACGCCGCGATCAAGGTGCCCACCGCCATCGTGGCCGAGGCCTCGCTGTCCTTCCTCGGCGTCGGCGTGAAGCCGCCCACGCCCTCCTGGGGGCAGATGCTCTCCAGCGCGCAGACCTGGTTCCGCGCCGACCCGGCCTACGTCCTGCTGCCGGCCGGACTGCTCTTCGTCACCGTGCTCGCCTCCACCGTGCTGGGCGACGCCGTCCGTACGGCCCTCGACCCGCGCGAAGGCTCCCGCCTGCGGGTCGGCACCAGAAAGGAGCGCACGGCGTGACCCGCTTCGTGCTCAAACGGACCGGCGGCGCACTGCTCGTGCTGCTCACCCTGTCCGTCATCGTCTACTCCCTCTTCTACCTCGCCCCCGGCGACCCGGCCCGCCTCGCCTGCGGAGAGCGCTGCAACCCGGCGCAGATCGCCCAGGTCCGCGAACAGCTCGGGCTGAACGAGTCCGCCCTCAGCCAGTACCTGCACTTCCTCCAGGGGCTGCTGGCCGGCCGGGACCACTCGGGCGGCGCCGGCCTGGTCCTGCACTGCGACGCGCCCTGCCTGGGATTCTCGTACCAGAACGACCAGCAGGTCACCGGGCTGATCCTGGACCGGCTGCCCGCCACCCTGTCGCTGGCGCTCGGCGCGCTGGTGATCTGGCTGGTGGTCGGCGTCGGCACCGGACTGCTGTCCGCGCTGCGCCGCGGCGGGATCACCGAGCGGGCCCTGACCGTCCTGACCCTCGCCGGGACCGGCACCCCCGTCTTCATCCTCGGTCTGCTGCTGCTCATGACGGTCTGCGCCTACCTGCAGTGGCTGCCGTTCCCGACGTACGTTCCGCTGACCGAGGACCCCGAGCAGTGGGCCTGGAACCTGCTCCTGCCCTGGGTGACCCTCGGCTTCTTCGAGAGCGCCAAGTACGCACGCCTCACGCGTAGTTCGACCCTGGAGACGCTCGCCGAGGACCACATCCGCACCTTCCGTGCCTACGGGGTGGGGGAGCGGGCCGTGGTCACCCGGCACGCGGTGCGCGGCGCCGTGGCCCCCGTGATCGCGCTCAGCGCCGTGGATTTCGGCACGATGATCGGCGGCGCCGTGCTGACGGAGTCCCTGTTCGGGATCCCCGGCCTCGGCAAGACCCTCATCGACGGGGTGCGGGTCGTGGACCTGCCCGTCGTGGTCGGCGTCGTCCTCGCGATCGGCACGGCCGTGGTCCTCGCGGGCGCGATCGCCGACCTGCTGTACGCCGCCGCGGACCGAAGGGTGACCCTCGCATGACGCACTCACTGGTGGAGGTCACCGACCTCGTCGTCGACTTCCCCGTCGGCGGCGCGGGGGAGTACGTACGGGCCGTCGACGGGATCTCCTTCACCCTGGAGGCGGGCCGGGCCCTCGGCGTCGTGGGCGAGTCCGGCAGCGGCAAGTCCACCGTGGCCGCCGCCCTGCTGGGACTGCACCGCGGTACGGGCGCCCGCCTCGGCGGCACCGTCAGGGTCGGCGGCACGGACGTGGCCGCGGCGTCGGCGGCCGAACTGCGCCGCCTGCGCGGCGGGACCGCCGCCATGGTCTTCCAGGACCCGCTGAGCTCCCTCGACCCGTACTACGCCATCGGCGACCAGATCGCCGAGGTCCACCGGATCCACGCGGACGTCTCCCGGCGGGCCGCCCGGGCCCGCGCCGTCGAGGTGCTCGACCGGGTGGGCATCCCGGACGCGGTACGCCGCTCCCGCGCCCGGCCGCACGAGTTCAGCGGCGGCATGCGGCAACGGGCCCTCATCGCGATGGCGCTCGCGTGCGAGCCGCGGCTGCTGATCGCCGACGAGCCGACCACCGCGTTGGACGTCACCGTGCAGGCCCAGATCCTCGACCTGCTGCACGGGCTGCGCGAGGAGCGCGGGCTCGGGCTGCTGCTGGTCACCCACGACGTGGGGGTGGCGGCGGAGAGCGTGGACGAGGTGCTGGTGATGAGGGACGGAGCCGCGGTGGAGCGGGGGCCGGTGGCCTCCGTGCTGGCCGCACCGGCCGAGGCGTACACCAAGGCCCTGTTGGCCGCCGTACCGAGGCTGGACGGGCCGCGCCCCGTGCGCGGGAGCGCGGGTGGGCAGGTGTCGCCCCGCTCCGGGGGCTCCGCCCCGGACTCCCCGCCTCGGACGCCGGCGGGGCCGGACGTGCCGCCCGTCGTCGAGGCGTTCGCGTTGCGGCGGGAGTTCGGGCGGGGGCGGCGGAAGGTCGCCGCGGTCGCCGGGGTGTCCCTCGCCGTGCACGCCGGGGAGACCCTCGGGATCGTCGGCGAGAGCGGCTCCGGCAAGAGCACGCTCGGGCGGATGCTCGTCGGACTGCTGGAGCCCGGCTCCGGGCAGGTGCGCCGGGACGGCGCCCCGGTCACCGGCATCGCGAGCGGCGTGCAGATGGTCTTCCAGGACCCGGTCTCCTCCCTCAATCCGCGCCGCTCGGTCGGCGAGTCCATCGCCGACCCGCTGCGCGCGGCCGGGGAGCGGGACGAGGCCGCCGTCCGGGCCCGGGTGGAGGAACTGCTGCTGCGCGTCGGGCTGGAGGCCGGACACTACGACCGCTACCCGCACGAGTTCAGCGGCGGCCAGCGCCAGCGGGTGGGCATCGCGCGGGCGCTCGCGCCCCGGCCCCGGCTGATCGTCTGCGACGAGCCGGTCTCCGCCCTCGACGTGACCACCCAGGCGCAGGTCACCGCCCTGCTCGCGGAGCTCCAGCGGGAGCTGGGCATCGCGCTGGTCTTCATCGCGCACGACCTGGCGGTGGTCCGGCAGGTCAGCGACCGGGTGGCGGTCATGCGGGCCGGGGAGATCGTCGAGGAGGGCCCGGTGGACGAGGTCTACGACCGCCCGGCCCACCCATACACCCGGCAGCTGCTGGCCGCCGTGCCCGCCCTGGATCCCGCACTGGCGGCCGGTCGCCGCAGGACGCGGCAGGAGGTCTTCGCGTAGCGGGACGGCAGCACCCGGGCGATGGTCCCGGCAGCGCCCAGGGCCGTTCCGAGGCTGTACTTCTAGCGTGCTCGAACGCGAACCGTACGGGAAAGTTACGACTCTTCACCCCTTCCGGTGGCGCGACGGGCAACCGTCCGTCGCGCCTTCGGCATATCCGCTTGAGTTCTCCCGCGGCGGGTCGCCTGACCGAACGGCGACCGCCTGAACGGGAGATCGGGGGTGCCACTCGTGCGGATCGGACTGCTCACGGAAGGTGGTTATCCGTATGCGACGGGAGAGGCGAGGCTGTGGTGCGACCGGCTCGTGCGCGGGCTCCCGCAGCACGAGTTCGAGATCTACGCACTGAGCCGCAGCGCCGAGCAGGAGCGCGCCCGGGTGCCCCTGCCCGAGCACGTCACCCGCGTCCGGACGGCCCCCCTGTGGGCCCCCGCCGACGACGGGCGGACCTACTCCCGCCGGGAGCGCCGGCGGTTCGTGGACTGCTTCAAGGAGTTGGTCCAGGGCATCTGCGCCGGTGAGGCGCAGCCCTTCGCGGCCGGGCTGTACGGGCTCGCCGAACTCGCCCGCGAACAGGGCGGGATGTACGCGGCCCTGCGCTCCGAGTCCGCGGTGCGCGCCCTGGAGTCCGCCTGCCGGGCGCCGGGCGCGGCCCGCACCGTACAGACCGCGCAGGTGGCCGACCTGCTGGAGTTCGTGGACGAACTGGAGGTCATGCTCCGGCCGTTGTCCCTCGACTGGTACGAGGAGAACGCCCAGGCCGGGGGCGGTCTCGGCGAGGCCGACATCTGCCACGCGACCGCGGGCGGCGTGGCGGCGCTCCCCGGACTCCTGGCCAAACGCTTCTTCGGGGTCCCGCTGCTGGTGACCGAGTACGGGGTCCAGCTCCGGGCCCACTACCTGGCCCAGCTCGACACCCGCGGCGAGCAGGAGACCCGACCCGCCGTCCGGGCCCTGCTCGCGGCCTTCCACCTGCGGCTGGCCACCGAGATCTACGCCCGCGCCGACTTCCTGACCCCCGGGAACGCGCACGCCCGGCGCTGGCAGGAGCGGTGCGGGGCCACCCGGGAACGGCTGCGGACCGTCTACCCCGGAATGGAGGCGGACCGATTCGCCACCGTCGGCGAGGCCGCGGACTGCGGGGACCCCGACACCCTGGTATGGGTCGGCCGGGCAGAGCCCGCCAAGGACCTCATCGCCCTCCTGCACGCCTTCGCCGAGGTCCGCCGGGCCGCGCCCGGCACCCGGCTGCGGATCTTCGCCACGGCCGTGGCCCCCGACTACCTCGCCGACTGCCGTTCCCTGGCCGCCCAGCTCTTCCCCGACGAGGCCGCCGACTCGGTCACGGTCGGGGAGAACCCGGTCACCTTCGAGGAGATCGGCGGACCCGACGCCCCCACCACGGCCGAGGCGTACGGCGCCGGGCGCGTCGTCGTCCTGTCCTCCGTGATCGAGGGCTTCCCGGTCACCCTCGCCGAGGCGATGCTCTGCGGGCGCGCCACCGTCTCCACCGACGTGGGCGCGGTCTGCGAGGTCATCGGGGGCACCGGACTCGTCGTCCCGCCGCGCAACCCCCGGGCGCTCGCCGAGGCCTGCCTGTCCCTGCTGCAGGACCCCGAGCGGGCGCAGCGGCTCGGCGCCGCCGCCCGGGCACGGGCCCTGGAGCTCTTCACCGTCGAGCAGAACGTGGCCGCCTTCCAGGAGGTCTACCTGCGGCTGCTGGCCAAGGGCTCCGTGCGGCCGGACGGCGAGATCCCCTTCGCCCGCCCCCCGGAGGCCCGGGTGCCCGGCCACTGGACCAGCCCGACCTGGGCCCCCGCCCCGGAGTCGTCCTCGGAGGCCGCCGTATGACCACCGTCGACCCCGAGATCTCGGCCCCGCCCCGGCCGCCCCGGCGGAAGGCCGCCGGGGACCCCGTCAAGGCCCTGCTGCACCGGCACCGGGAGCTGTGCGAGCGCGCCGTGGACCCGCTGGAGATCGCCGCCGGGCTGGAGGCCCACGGCATCACCGACCGCACCGCCGCCCGGTTCCGGCACCGGGACGTCTTCTCGCTCGCCGAGGAGCTGTACGCGCGCAGCCCCCACGAGGCGGTCACCACCGCCGCGCCCACCCTGGTCCCGGCCGGCCCCGCCGCGTTCCGCGGCTTCGGCTACGCGCTGCTGCCCGGCGCCCTCGCCTGCGCCGCGGCCGCCGCCGGGCAGGCGTGGG
>NZ_JBGBPT010000169.1:0-5692 GCF_041106355.1 Streptomyces sp. BF23-19
TTCCGACTCTATCAGACTCTTTCGTGTCCGACTTCCTCGGTGCTTTCCAGGTTTTCGCTTTCGCGTTTTCCCTTTCCGGCGGTTCCGACTCTATCAGAAGTTCTCCACCGGATTTCCCCGGCTTCGGATTCTGAAGAATCGAGTGCACCCCGCACGGAATTGCATTCCTCAGGGGCTGGGCTGCCGAACTTGTCCAGTTCGAGGCAACCGTTTGACTCTACAACTCGGCCTGGGGGGTGTCAAAACGGCCCGGGGCCCCGGCTGCAGGGCCGCCCCTGGAGGCCGGCCCGTGCCGGCAGCGCTTCGGTCTGTTGCCTGGTCAGGGGTGCCGGAACCGGGGTGGCCGGAGGGCACGCGTGGTTGCCGCGACCGAACGACAGCATCCACTCGGCGACAGGACTGTCGGGCTTCAGGCCGACCACAAGACGCTCACCCAGCTCCACCGAGGTGTCCGTCCGAGCCGCTATCGCGTTGCGGACGAACATGTCCGGCGTCTTTCTGCCCGGAGCTCGCGCAGACCGGCAGGCAGGTCGGGGTCGGCGGCTACGGCGCCACGTACGCCGGCCGGCAGCCCGGCAGTGGATCAGCAGGCGGGAGAAGCGCCCGGGCGGCTCGTCCGTGACGTGCGCGGCGACCGCACCCCGGACGTGCGGCTCCGGATGCTCAACGAGGCGAGCACTCGCCCGGGCCGGCAGGGAGCCGTTGGCTGCGGCGAGCGTGCGGAGCCGAGCGCGGTGATCCCCTCGGTCAGGTCCCGACGCAGCAGCGCCGCGCGTGTGGTTGTCGGGCTCCACCTCGGAGCCGGGCCAGGCGGAGTCGAAGAGCACGACCGGCCCCCCGGCACCTCCCAGACCTGTCCGTCCTCCCAGGCCACGTCCTCCCACGCCGCCTCGACGCCGCCTCGACGCCGCCCAGCAGCTCCACCTCCGACTCGGCGGCCACCCACCGTACGAAGACCCCGTGCTCCGGAAGGAACGTCGTGGACGAGGGCCCGTTTCCCCGCACCAACGCGTGGGACGGGCCCACCGTGAGCAGTCCGGTGCGGCCGACCACCGCGCATGCCCGGTCGTAGTCGAACTCCGGGCCTTCGCTGTCCACCCCCTCCCACCGGGTGAGCACGTCGACGGGGACCACCACCAGCGGCCCGCCGCCGCACTCCACCCGGTCGACCGGTCCTGGATACGCATAGTTCGCCATGCCGCGAGGTGAGCGGCCGGCCGCCCCCTCAGGGGACCAGAACGACCTTGCCGAGGTTCCGGCGCTGCTCGATGAGCGCGTGGGCGCGGGCGGCCTCCGCGAGGGGGATCTCCTCGTGCACGGCCGTGCGCAGGGTGCCCGCGGCCCTCAGTTGCCAGAGCTCGCGCAGCCGGCGCTCGTACAGTTCGGGCTTGCCCGTGGCGACGGCCCGCATCTGGAAGCCGATCATGGAGGCGCCGCGGACCAGGAGTTCGTACGCCTCCACCTTGCCGCCACCGGAGCTGAAGGCCACCAGGCGGCCGCCCGTCGCCAGGGCCCGTACGGCGGGGCCGAGCAGATCGCCGCCGACACCGTCGAGGATCACGTCGTACGGGCCGCTCCAGTCGGCGTCCCCGTACAGGACGACCTCGTCGGCGCCCAGGCCTCGGACGAAGTCGGCCTTGTCCGCACTGCTGACGGCCGCGACGACGCGTTTCGCCCCGCCGGCTTTCGCGTACTGCAGGGCGAGCGTGCCCACCGCGCTCGCCGCCGCCGTCACCAGGACCGATTCGCCGGGTTCCACGCGCGCGGCCTCGTACGCGCCGCGGGCCACCAGCCCGCTGCGGACCAGCGCGACCGCCTCGACGGCGCTCGCGTCGGCCGGGATCCGGGAGGTCATCGCGGTGTGGAGCACGGCGTACTCGGCGTAGGCGTCGGCGAAGCACAGTCCGGTGACGCGTTCCCCGGCGCGGAAGCCGGTGACGCCCGGGCCGGTGGCGACGACCGTCCCGGCCACCTCGCCGCCGAACGGGACGGGCTCGCTGCCCTCCCGCACCTTGCGCACGGTCGGCAGGGTCACCCCGACCGCCGCGACCCGGACCAACAGCTGCCCGGCCCCCGCCACGGGTACGTCGGCCTCCTCGGCGAACAGCACCTCCGGACCGCCGTTGACCTCATGGCGAATGCGCAGCACAGGACCTCCCCGACCTCGGGCCATTTTCATTGGATATCCCAACGATAAGGTCAAAGTCGTGGGGGTGTCCAACGACTTTGAGTAGGCTGGGCCCATGACCTCGGCCCTCCAGCACATCCAGTCCTTGCCCTCCTGGCTCGTCGGCCGCGTCGCGGCGCGCGGCCGCGAACTGGTCGCGGCGGCGCTCGCCGCGGAGGGGCTGAAGCTCATGCATCACGCGGTGCTGGCCGCCACCGCCGAGTACGGGCCGGTCGCCCAGGCCGATCTGGGCCGCCGGCTCGCCGTCGACCCCAAGGACATGGTCGGCATGCTCAACCACCTCCAGGAGGCGGGCCTCGTACTGCGCGCGCCGGACCCCGACGACCGCCGCAAGAACGCCGTCACCGTCACTCCGGAGGGGACAGCCGTACTCGCCCGCTGCGCGACCCTGGCCGAAGCCGCCAACGCCGAGTTCCTCGCCCCGCTCGACCCGCCCGAGCGGGAGCACCTGGTGGCCCTGCTGACCCGGCTCCACGAAGCCCCGTAAGCCTGCCGCAGGCTCCGCCGGACGCCGAAACAGCGCATGATGGTCGGATGGACGAGGTGACCATCAGCGAGCAAGACCGCCGCCAACTCGGGCTCTGGGCAGCCGATTGCGTCGAGCGGGCCCTCCCCCTGTTCGAGGCGAAGGCTCCCTCCGACCCCCGCCCTCGCGAGGCGATCGAGGGCATCCGGACCTTCGTACGCGAGGGGAAGCGGACCGCGCAGCTACGCTCCCTCGCCTGGGCCGCCCACGCGGCTGCGCGCGAGGTCGACGACCCGGCAGCCACGGCCGCCGCCCGCGCCGCGTGCCACGCGGCAGCGACCCCGTACATCCACCCACTGGCCACCCCGCACCAGTCGAAGCACGTACTGGGACCCGCCGTGTACGGGGCACTCGGTCATGAGCTGGCCGCGGCCGATGACGCGGGCTCCGCCGACGGCGAGATCCGTTGGGCGATCGAGCACGCCCCGCCGGAGGTCCGCGCACTGCTGCGCCGGATGCCCGCCCGCAAGCCCGGGCGCAGCCGGCTGGACACGCTCTACTACGAACTCGACGCCGCCCTCCGCCGCTGAGCCCTCGGATGGCCCTGCGGGGTAACTCCGGCCCCGGCGGCCCGACATGGGGCCAGAGACTTTCGGCTCGTGCCTCGAGCGCCTCCATCGACGAAAGTCGCGCACACGATCATCCTTCGTGCGGACGGAGACCACCGCCCCTGGCCCCTAGCGTGATCGGCATGACCAGTGACACGGGGGACGGGACGGACGGGCGGACACGGTGGCGCATCGCGCTGGGGGTCGCGGCGGGAGTGCTCACCGCGGCGGCCGTGTGCGCGATCTTCTGGTGGCAGGGCTGGAACAGGCCCACCACCGCGGCCTGGCTGTCCAGCAAGGCCGCGGTGAAGGTGGGCTTCTTCATCGCCGCCGGAGGCTTCGCCTCTGTGACCGTGTGGTGGCAGGCGCGCCGTGGGTCGCGGTCCACGCCGCCCAAGGAAGAAGAATGAGGCTTGTGTGGGGCGGGCCTTGGCCGGCCCGCCCGGTGGTGCCGTCGGACGCGTACGGGACGCTGCCCCCTGTCGCCCTTCCCGATGGGACGAGAGCTGCGGGTCTGCGTCGACGCCTGTGGACGGTCACGTATTCCCCAAGGCTTCGGGATGTGAGCGTCACGTAATTCCTCACCCCGGCGGTCACAAGTCCCCCCGGGGGCGGTGACCGTGGCGGGCCCAGGCCGGCAACCGAAATCCGGTGGACGCGGCAGGGATACTGCCGTCATGGCCGTCACTCAGCAGTTCGCCCGCATACCCGAGGGGTATCTCGCCGCCTGCCGTCAGTCTGCCGCCGCGTCACCGGACGGCGATCCCCACTGGGATCCACCGGCGTGCGACATGCTGGACCTGGACTGGGCACCGGCTCTGCTGGAACGTGTCGGCGAGGTGGCCGGACTCGGAGAGGTCCATCTCGATGCACTGCGCATGGCCACCGATGGCGACACGGCTCTGGACCTCAGCTTCCTCGACACCCACCCGTACGCCGTAGCCCCCTTCGGGGGCGCCCCCACCGGCCTGGACGTCTCTCAAGTGGCGCGCGTCTCCGAGCTCCTCGGCCAGATCGACATGCCCGCCCTTCTCGCCGCCCTCCCGGCCGACGACAGTGACGCCGCATCCTTGATCGGCCAGGTGGGCTCCGTCACCGGAGGTCCGAGGGCGTACCTTCTGGAGCACTTCAACGCCTTGCGCGGTTTCTACGCCGACGCAGCCAGACGCCATCTGCACATCGTGCTCTGGTGGGACTGACCCGCGACCCGCAACGCGTCCCCATCACCCACGAGCGCCTGAACATCGTTCTCCGGTTGAGTGTTGGGCCGCTTCACGTGCCGGAATGCCTCCAGGGGGCGGCGGAAGTTCGTCGACGCCGAGATCGGCCCCCTCACCCGTCACGTCCGGTCCTTCGCGACCGTGCTGACCGAGCGCCAGGGCGAACGGGTCCTCCTGAGGTGAAGTCGGAGCCGAGGCGGTGGCCGCCGCTGCCTCGGTAGCCGCTCGGACTCCGGGCAGTGCCGTTGTGAAGACCACGAGGAACATGAATCTCGGGCTTGAAGTTGCCGCTGCGGCAGCTTCTACCGTCTTGACCAGGGCCGGAGACACCGGCCCGGCGACACACGTGCAGGAGTCGAGATGGACTGGCCGATCTCCGAAGTGGCCCGGATGTCGGGTGTGACCGCTCGGACCTTGCGCCACTACGACGAGACCGGCCTGCTGCCGCCGGCCCGGACCGGCGCGGGCGGTCACCGCTACTACGGGGAGCGCGAGCTTCTGCAGCTCCAACAGATCCTCGTTCTGCGGGCGCTGGGCGTGGGGCTGCCGGAGATCGGCCGGATCCTGTCCGAGCAGGTCGACGAGGTGGACGCCCTGCGGGTCCACCACCGGCGCCTGCTCGAGGAGCGGAACCGCCTCGACGCCCTGGCCGGCACCGTCTCCCGCACCATCGCCGAACTGGAGCGGTCCAGGAAGGACGGCAACCCCGTGACCATCAACCGACCGGAGAACCTCTTCGAGGGTGTCCAGCCCTCCCATTACGCGGCGAACATGCGTGACTTCCCCGAACTCGCCGAGGAGATCGGGCGCCGCGCCGCCGGCATGACCCAGTCCGAAGCGGATGCGGGACATCGAGAGCGCACCGCGCAGATGATCCGGCTGGCCGAACTCATGGCCGCGGGCCACCCGGTCACCGCCGACCCCGTGCAGGCCGAGATCGACGCCCAGTACCGGGCGGTGGCGGGGCTGCATGCTGTGTCCGCCGAGGAGTACCGGGCGATCGGACGCTCATGCGTGGACAACGACGCCTGGCGCACCGCCTACGAGGCGATCGCCCCGGGTCTGGCCGCGTATCAGCGCGACGCCATCGAGGTGTACGCCGCCACGCCACGCGGGTGAGTTGAGGCGGTCGGCCGTGAACGCAGAAAAGCCCCGCACCGAACCCGTAAGGGCTGGTGCGGGGCTTCCGCAATGATTGTTCGGCGGCGTC
>NZ_JBGBPT010000170.1:0-5295 GCF_041106355.1 Streptomyces sp. BF23-19
AGGTGGCGAGGGCGTCGGCCGCGGCCCGCGCCGCCGCACGCGCGGAGGCCACGTCGAGCCAGAGCCGGGCGAGGCGGGGCTTGAGGGCCTGGAAGGAGCCGACGGGACGGTTGAACTGGTGGCGTGCTCTGGCGATCGAGAAGGGGCGGCGCGGATGCGTGAGCTGGTGGAGACGGCGCGGCGGTGGGCGGCCGAGGGGCGGGCCGGGTATCTGGCCCGGCCCGTGACCGAGCAGGGGTTCGGGCCGCGGGATCCGGCCGGGGCCGTGCTCATCGACGCGCGGGGGGAGTGTGTCGGCACGCTCTACCGCGGGGTCTTCGACGCCGAACTCGCCGCCGAGGTCGCGGCCCTGCCGCCCGGGGTCACCGCGCGGGTGTGCGAGGTGTCCGTGCGGGCGGCCGAGGCCGTGGCCGCGAGGCTGACCTGCGGCGGGCAGGCCGAGGTGCTGCTGCAGCCCCTCGCCGCGATCCCGGCCGCGTGGTGGGAGCTGCTGGGCGACGGGGTCGGGGTGGCGTTGGTGACCCGGCTGAACGAGGCCGCCGACCGGGCCACCAGTGAGGTCGTACGGGCCACGGACGCGCCCGGAGACGATGCCGGCCGGCGGGCGGGCGAGCTGCTGGCGACCCGGCGGGCCGGGCGGGACGCGCTGTACGCGGAGACGGGGCTGGTGCTGGTCGAGGCGTTCCCGTCGGCCCCGTACGTGGTCATCGGCGGCGGCGGTGAGCTGGCCGAGATCATCGAGCGGCAGTCGCTGCTGCTGGGCTGGGAGGCCGTACTGGTCACGGGCCCGGAGGAGGCCGGCAAGGTGCTGGAGGCGCGCCGGGACGCCGCGTGCCTGGTCATGCTGAGCCATGAGGAGTCGTTCGACGTGCCGACGCTGCGGGTGGCGCTGGCCCTGGAGGTGCCGTACGTCGGCGCGCTGGGCTCCCGCAAGACCACGGCCCGGCGGCGGGAGGGGCTGCTCGCGGCCGGGGTCACCGAGGCCCAACTGGCGCGGGTGCACGGCCCGATCGGCCTGGACCTGGGCGCCCGTACCCCGGCGGAGACCGCGCTGGCGATCTGCGCCGAGATCCTGGGGGCGCTCGGGGAACGCAAGGCCGCCGGCGCCCTGCGGGATGCCGACGGGCCCATCAACGCCTAGTGCTGTGACCGGAAAGGTTTGCCGGGTCGCGGCGTCCGGTGCGGTGCATCGCGAGGCGGAGGGCCGCGGGCCGTACTGGACGTACTTCCGTGGTCCGACAACGCGGCGAGGTGCCGTGCCGGGCGTCGCGACCCGGTGAACCTTTCCGGTCACAGCACCAGCCGGTACCGTCACTCGCCCAGGGCGCGCTTGAGCTGCGTCTTGTTCATGTCCGAGCGGCCGTGGATGTTGCGGCGCCGGGCCTCGGCGTAGAGCTGTTCGTACGTGGGGCCCTGCGCGCCCGAGTGGGAGTGCAGGCCACCGCGCCGGGACGAGGAGATGTCCTCGATCGATTCCCGACCGGCCGTCCTGGACTCGCCCGCCCGGGCCCGTTCCTTGTTCACGGTCCGGGCGGCGATCTCCTTCGCCTTCTTCTCCGGTTCGCCGCGCTCCTCCAGGCCTTCCTTGATGTGTTCGTACTGTCGTTCGCGCTTCGGGGACGATCCACGGGGCATGGTCGGCCTCCTTCTCGTTCGGCGTGTACGCGCACCAGGCGTGTACCCCGGACGGCCCAAGGCATCCGGGGCATACGAAGCATTTCGGACCTGCGTACGGGAACATGGTCGGTATGGACACGACCCTGAGCGTGGACGCGACCCTCGCCGACATCGCCTGGTTCCTGGTCGTCGGCATCCTCGTCGCCGGCTTCCTGCTGGGCGGCTTCCTACTGGGCAAGAAGGTACGGGCGAAGGAGCCACCCCCGCCCACCGCCGAGAGCCAGCCCCACCTGCCGGAGGGCGGGGCGGTCTACGAGGTCCGCGAGGAGCGGGACCAGGTGGAGATCCCCGAGGGGGGTCTACGGCCGCACGAGATGCAGGGCTACGGGAACTTCGGCTCCACCACCTCCACCCATCCGGAGGAGGTCCGGGCGGAACGGGAGTCCGGTTACAAGCTGCCGGAGGGCCCGGGACCGCACCCACAGCCGGGGGCTCCCCCGGACGCCGGGCGCGGCGCACACGCCTGACGCACCCACTTCGACGGCCTCTGACCCGCGCCTCCCGCGCGGGTCAGAGGTCCGTCCGCAGCCGGAGCACCTCCGGCGGCGGATGCCGGGCCGAGGTGTGCCGGACCTCCGCCGTGAGCGGTGGGTCGAGCGCCCGGAAGGGGACCTCCCCGAGCCCGATCGCCGTGACCGTGGCCAAGGAGGGTGAGGCCGCCCCGCGGGCGGCCACCTCGGCCGCCACCTCCGCCCGCAGGGCCGCGCTCAACGGGCTCGACACGAGCGGGGTCTCGTCCCCGACCGGCAGGACGAGCACCAGGGCGAGCGGGCGGCGCGGGGTTCCGGTGTAGCCGACCACCGCCGCGTCGCGGACGTCGGTGTGCCGCAGCTTCTGCCAGCCGCGCCGCCCGGCCGGGTAGGCCTGGTCCAGCCGTTTCACGACGAGGCCCTCGATACCGCTGGCCGGCAGGGTCTCGTACCAGGTGGCGGCCAGTTCCGGATCGGTGGTCATCGGCACCGGCTGCAGCGGCGGACCCAGGGGCAGCAACAGGTCGACAAGGAGGGCCCGGCGGCGCTCGTAGGGGCGGCCGCGCAGGTCCAGTCCGGCCAGTTCCAGCACGTCGAAGGCGGCGTAGGAGGCGGGCAGGCGCTGCGCGAGGACGGCGGCGCGGGCGGCGGTGGCCGCCGCCCGCCGCTGCACCAGGGCGAAATCCGTACGCCCCGCGTGCCAGACCACCACCTCGCCGTCGAGGACCGTGTCGGCGGGCAGCAGCAGTGCGGCCGCGGCCAGGTCGGGGAAGGCGCTGGTCACGATCCGGCCGGAGCGCGCCTGGAGCCTCACGTCGGTCGCCGAGCGCAGCACGACGAGCCGGTGGCCGTCGAACTTCGGCTCGTACGCCAGTCCCGCCCCGCGGGGCAGGGTACGTACGGCGGCGGCCAGCGCGACGCGGATCACGGCCGGGCCCCGGCCCCGGCCCCGGGCAGCGGGCGGGCCCGCTCGGGGTCGGTCAGCGGGGCGAAGAGGTCCCCGTCGCGGGCGAGCCGCGGTGCGATGTCGTCGGCGAGGAAGACCAGGGCGGAGGCGCTGCGGCAGGCTTCGACCTCCGCCCAGGAGACGGGCGCGGACACGGTCGGCCGGGCCCGCGCGCGCAGGGTGTAGGGGGCGGCGGTGGTCTTGGCGGCGGCGTTCTGGCTGTGGTCGACGAAGACCTTGCCGGGGCGCAGCGCCTTGGCCATGCGGTGCACGATCAGCTCGGGGAGCTCGCGTTCGGCCTCCTGGGCGAGTTGCTTCGCGTACGCGGACACCCGCTCGGAGGGGGCCGGCTCCAGCGGCACGGCCAGGTGCATGCCCTTGGAGCCGGAGGTCTTGGCGTAGGCGTGCAGGCCGTCGGCGGCGAGCCGCTGGCGCAGCCAGAGCGCGGCGGCGCAGCACTCGACGACGGTGGCGGGCGGGCCGGGGTCGAGGTCGAGGACCATCCGGTCGGCGAGGGCGGGGTGGCCGGCGGTCCACTGGGGGGTGTGGAACTCCACGACGAGGTTGGCGGACCACATGAGGGTGGCCAGGTCGGCGACGACCACCTGGGCGGCGGAGAGGTCCTCGGAGCGGGGCACGGGGGTGGTCCTCACCCAGTCGGGTGTGCCGGGCGGCGGATTCTTGGTGAAGAAGAGCTGGCCGTCGGGACCGTCGGGGTAGCGCAGGAAGGACACCGGTCGGTCATGGATGTGGGCGAGCAGCGGGCCCGCGACGGTGGCGTAGTAGTGCAGCACCTCGCCCTTGGTGAAGCCGGTCTCCGGGTAGAGGATCTTGTCGAGATTGCTGAGCGCGATGCGACGGCCCTCCACCAATGTGATCGGCGTCATACGATGAGACTGCCACGAAACAGGAGGAACCGTGCGATCCATTTGGAACGGGGCGATCTCCTTCGGCCTGGTCAGCATCCCGATCAAGCTCGTGAACGCCACCGAGAGCCACTCGATCTCCTTCCGTCAGATCCACGTCAATGACGGCGGGCGCGTCCGGTACCGCAAGGTGTGCGAGCTGGACGGGGAGGAGGTGCCGAGCGCCGAGATCGGCAAGGGGTACGAGGAGGCCGACGGGGCGATCGTCCCGATCACGGACGAGGACCTGGCGCAGCTGCCACTGGCGACCGCGAAGACGATCGAGATCATGTCGTTCGTACCGGCGGAGGAGATCGATCCGCTGCAGATGGACGCGGCGTACTACCTCGCGGCGAACGGGGCGACGGCGGCGAAGCCGTACACGCTGCTCCGGGAGGCGCTCAAGCGGAGCCGGAAGGTCGCGATCGCCAAGTACGCGCTGCGGGGGCGGGAGCGGCTGGGCATGTTGCGGGTCGTGGACGACGTGATCGCGATGCACGGGCTGTTGTGGCCGGACGAGATCCGGGCGCCGGAGGGGGTGGCGCCGGAGGCCGACGTGACCGTACGGGACGCCGAACTCGACCTGGCGGACGCGCTGATGGCCACGCTGGGGGATGTGGAGATGGCCTCGCTGCACGACGACTACCGGGAGGCCGTGGAGGCGCTGATCGTGGCGAAGTCGGCCGGGGCGTTCGAGCCGACGGAGGCCGTGGTGGAGCCGGCCGGCGGGCAGGTGATCGACCTGATGGCGGCGTTGGAGAAGAGTGTGCGGGCCGCGAAGGCTTCCCGGGGGGAGGCGGACGGGGGTGGGAAGGGCGAGGGCGACGGCGAGGTGAAGGCGGAGGTCACGCCGATTCGGCGGAAGGCCCGGGCGGGTGCGGGGGCGGGTACGGGTACGGGCGCTGCCGCGCCGAAGGCGGTCGGCGGGAAGAAGTCGACGGCGGCTTCGGCCAAGAAGACGGCGGCTTCGGCCGGGACGAAGAAGAAGACGACGACAGCGGCCGGCGGCAAGTCGACGGCGGGCAAGTCGACTTCGCGTACGGCCAAGACCACGGCGAAGAGTACGGCCAAGACCGCGGCGGCGAAGAAGACCGGTACGGCGGCGGCCGCGAAGAAGACGGCGACACCGCGGAAGCGGACCTCCGCCTGAGCGGGGGCGGGGGCGGGCCTGCGGCGCTTTCCCCTACCCGCCCCTTCCCGAAACCGGGGCTCCGCCCCAGACCTCGCGCCTCAAACGCCGGCGAGGCTGGAACGGGCGGCGCGGGGCGGGGGGCCTCGGACGCCGGCGAGGCTGGAG
>NZ_JBGBPT010000171.1:0-5227 GCF_041106355.1 Streptomyces sp. BF23-19
GGCTCACCCGGCCCGCCGCCCGAACGTCGGCCCGAGCGCCAGCTCAGCCGCCCCCTCGGCCACCCCCACCCGCGCGAGAGCGACCACCGGCATGGCGGCCGGCACCGCCGCCCGCTCCACCAGCACCTCCCGGACCCCGCTCAGGAAGACCCCCGGCGCCGCCGCCACCGCCCGCCCACCGAGCAGCACCCGGTCCACGTCCAGCAGCGCGACCAGGTTGGCCGCCCCCACCCCCAGGACCCGCGCCGCCTCGGCCAGATCACCCCGGGCCACGGCCCCCAGGCACAGCACCTCCGCGCATCCCCGCGCCCCGCAGGGACACGGCGGGCCGTCCAGGCTGATCACCTGGTGCCCGAACTCCCCCGCCGCCGAGCGCGCACCCCGGTAGATCCCGCCGCCCAACCACAGCCCCGCGCCGAGACCGGTCCCCACGTGCAGGTACACGGAGGTCCCGGGCCCGCACCCACCGGATCGTCCGGATCCCTCGGCGGCCACGCCCGCGTTCGTGTCCTTGTCCACCAGCACCGGCACCCCCAGCCGCCCCTCCAGCAGCTCCCGCATCCGGAAGCCCTGCCACTCCGGGAACCCGGTCACCCGGCCCATCACCCCGGACCGGTGGTCGAGCGGCCCCGGCGCGGCCACCCCCACGCCCAGCAGCGGCGGCGCGACAGGTCCACGGACCCGCTCGACCGCCTCCACGACTGCCTCCAGCACGGCGTCCGGCCCGAGCGCGAAGTCCAGCGGGCCACGGCTCTCGGCGACGACGTGACCCGCCAAATCCACCCGTACGACCCGGAGTTCGTCGCGGTCCAGGTGCGCCCCGACCGCGTGGCGGGCCTCCGGCACCAGCCGGAGCAGGGTGCGCGGCTTGCCGCCGGTGGACGCGGCGCGCCCGGCCTCCTCGATCAGCCCGTCCCCGCCGAGCCGGGCCGTGATCTTGCTGACGGCCTGCGGGGTGAGTCCCGCACGGGTCGCGAGTTCCGCGCGACCCAAGCCCTCCGGACCCGCGCCGCGCAGCAGATCCAGCATCAGCGCCTCGTTGTATCCGCGCAGCGTCGGCAGGTTCACCCCGCCGCGCCCGTCACCGCTTCCGCTGTTCACATGCCCATTGTCCACCTTCCTTGCACTTCGGCAACACTGTTGCCAAAGTGGAGCCATGAGCACCCCCGCCACCCCTGTCTCCCCCACCCCTCCCGCCCCGCTGCGCGTCGGCCTCATCGGCTACGGACTCGCCGGTTCCGTCTTCCACGCCCCCCTCGTGGCAGCCACCGACGGGCTCGTCCTGGACACCGTCGTCACCTCCGACCCGGCCCGGCAGACCCAGGCCCGTACGGAGTTCCCCGACGTGCACATCGCCGCCACCGCCGCCGAGCTGTGGGACCGGGACCTCGACCTGGTCGTGATCGCCTCCCCCAACCGGACGCACGTCCCGCTCGCCACCACCGCCCTCGAAGCCGGCATCCCGGTGGTCGTGGACAAGCCGATCGCCGCCACCGCCGCCGAGGCGCGCGCGCTCGCCGCCCTCGCGGACCGCAGCGGCACCTTCCTCTCCGTCTTCCAGAACCGCCGCTGGGACAACGACTTCCTGACCCTGCGCCGCCTCATCGCCGACGGCGAGCTCGGCGAGGTCCAGCGCTTCGAGTCCCGGTTCGAGCGCTGGCGCCCGCAGCTGAAGGGCGGCTGGCGCGAGTCGGGTGCCCCGGAGGAGATCGGCGGCCTGCTCTACGACCTCGGCAGCCACGTGGTGGACCAGGCGCTGGTGCTGTTCGGCCCGGCCGTACGGGTCTACGCGGAGGCCGACGTGCGCCGCCCGGGCGCCGAGACCGACGACGACACCTTCCTCGCGATCACGCACGCGAGCGGGGTCCGCTCCCACCTCTACGTCAGCGCGACCGCCGCCCAGCTCGGACCGCGGCTGCGCGTCCTGGGCTCCCGGGCCGGCTATGTGAAGTACGGCCTCGACCCGCAGGAGGGCGCCCTGCGGGACGGGCTGCAGCCGGGCGGGGACCTGCCGTGGGGCGAGGAGCCCCCGCACCTGTGGGGGCGGCTCGGCTCCGGCGAGTCCCCGCTGACCGGCGGCGGCATCCCGGTTCCGACCGAGCAGGGCGACTACCCCGCGTACTACGCGGCGGTGGCGGCCGCGCTGCGCACGGGCGGGCCCGCGCCCGTGACGGCGCTGGAGGCCGCGCAGTGCCTCGACGTACTGGAGGCGGCCCGCCGGTCGTCCGAGCAGGGCGTGGTCGTGGAGCTTCCCGCCACCGGGTCCGCATCCGGCTGAGGCCGCCGCGCGACGGGACGGCGGACCGGGGCCGACGGCGGTCGTCGGAAGGCGGTCGCCGAAAGGGGCGGGGCCGCCGATGCGACCCCGCCCCTTCCCTGTCCGGCCACGCGTCCGGCTACGCGCCCTTGAACTCCTGGCGCTGCCGGCCGAGACCCTCGATCTCCACCTCCACGACATCACCGGCCCGCAGGTACGGCTTCGGCTCCGGCCGGCCCATCGCCACACCGGCCGGCGTACCGGTGACGATGACGTCGCCCGGGTACAGCGTCATGAAGTGGCTCAGGTACCGGACGACCTCGCCGACCGGGAAGATCTGGTCCGAGGTGTTGCCGTCCTGCTGGAGCTGACCGTTGACCCACAGCTTCACGTCCAGGACCTGCGGGTTCGGGACCTCGTCGGCGGTGAGCAGCCAGGGGCCGATCGGGGTGAAGGTCTCGCAGTTCTTGCCCTTGTCCCAGGTGCCGCCGCGCTCGATCTGGAACTCGCGCTCCGAGACGTCGTTGACCAGCACGTACCCGCCGACGTGCGCGAGGCCCTGCACGGCGGAGTCCAGGTAGCGGGCGGTGCTGCCGATGACGACGCCGAGCTCGGCCTCCCAGTCGGTCTTCACGCTGCCGCGCGGGATCAGCACGGTGTCGTCGGGGCCGACCACGGTGTCCGCGGCCTTCAGGAACAGGATCGGCTCGGCCGGCGGCTCCGCGCCGATCTCGGCGGCGTGGCCGAAGTAGTTCAGGCCGATGCCCACGATCTTGCCGATGCGGCCGACCGGGGCCCCGATGCGCAGGCCTTCGGCGTCCAGGACCGGAAGCTCGCCGGACTCGGCCGCGTCCCGTACCCGGGTCAGCACGGAGTCGTCGGCCAGCAGGCCGCCGTCCACATCCGTGATCAGGCCGGACAGGTCACGCAGGGTCCCGTCCCGGTCGAGCAGCGCGGGGCGCTCCGACCCTACGGGTCCGACACGCAGCAGCTTCATGGGCATTCTCCCGTGGTCGTGGGTGGTCGGCCCGGGGCGTGCCCAGGGCCGGCCGATGGGTTGCGGCCATCGGAGGATTTGGCTGATCCTCCAAGAAGTCCACCCGATCCGCAAGACCCTGTTCACAGACTGGAACGCCTGCCTCCATCCGCTGCCGGCTCTGCCACCCGCTCTGCCGCCTGCTCCGCGGACCGCTCCGCCCGCTCCTTGCGGTACTGGAGCCAGACGCGCTCCGCCACCGACCAGGCGGTCGTGGTCAGCAGATAGAGCCCGGCGGCCAGCGGCACCACGGCGGCCGTGATCAGCGTCCCGAACGAGAGCAGGGGCAGTACGCCGCCCAGCTTGCGCATGACCTCCTGCTGCTCGGCGCTCACCTCGGCCATGACCCCGACCCCGGCCCCCGCCTTGGCCCCCGACCCGGCACCGGCCTTGCCCTTGGGCGCGACCCGGCCGGCCGGCTTCTTCGGGCCGGCGGCCTTGGCGGCGGCAGGGGCCGCCGCGACCGAGGCGGCCGTCCGGCGACCCCGTACCGCGCTCCACGCGGCCACCACCGCGATCGCCCCGAACAGCCCGAGGAACACCAGCCCCTGCGCCCCGAACGGGCCGCCCTCGCCCAGCGCGTCGGTCCACCGGGCCCCCAGCGGCGCGGCGAAGAGCCGGTGCCCGAGCAGCTCGTTCGCCTTCCCGCCCACCTCGGCGGAGGAGAACGCCTGGTACATCACGAAGAACACCGGCAGCTGCAGCAGCACCGGCAGGCACCCCGCCGCCGGAGTCGCCCCGCGGAAGGCGGCCCGGCTCAGCGGGTGCAGCGCGAGCCGTACGAGCACGGTGAACAGCACGATCGCGGCAGCGGTCGCGGACTGCGCCAGTACCGGCTCGAGAAGCCGGCCCAGCTCGGCAACAAGGTGGGTGAAAACGGACACGTGGGCCCTCCGAAGGGTCTCGTCGAACGTCGAAAGAGATGCATTTCGGCGTGACGACCCGCGAGGGGCGACAACAGTGATCAGTCAGCAGAAGGCGAGAAGTACTGCGCGCCCCTACGCGGCCGTCGGGACGAGACGACCGGGCGCCCTGGGCCGCGACCGGCCCGAGGCATCGGGATCACGCTGCGGCAGGAACGCCGTGCGTTGCTCGCGATCACGGATCGCGGTGCGTATGCGGTGCGGTGGCACGGGCCGCACGAGCCGCGCGGCGGCGGCGAGCGCCTCGGTGCCCACGGCGACGGTGGCCGCGAGGGCGACCACCACGGCGCCCAGACCGCCCTCCCCGGCGAACAGCCCGAGGAGTCCCCCGAGCAGCACGAGCGGGAGCAGCACGGCAAGGGCCCGCGAGGTCCGCGCGAACAGGGTGAAGGACAGCAGGTCGCCGTCACGTCGTTGCCGAGCCATGATCGACCTCCCCCTCTCCGCTCCCGCGCACGAACTCCCGTACGACACCGATGGTAACCGGGCCCGCAGACAACCCGATCGGTCAGGACGGCCCGGACGACCGGAGCGTCCCCCAGACCACCAGCCGGTACTTCGAGCTGTACTCGGGCGTGCAGGTGGTGAGCGTGATGTACGCCCCGGGCTCGCTGTACCCCTGGTCCGGTTTCACCACGCTGCGCGGCACGGGCGCGATCACCCCGGTGTCCCGCTCGGTGGTCTCGTTCAGGATCTTCCCGACCACGTACGTGTACCGGCGCCCGCGCAGGTCGACGATCAGCTCGTCGCCGGCCCGCAGCCGGTCGATGTACCGGAACGGCTCGCCGTGCGTGTTCCGGTGCCCGGCCAGGGCGAAGTTCCCCCGCTCCCCCGGCCCGGCGGTCCCCGGGTACTGCCCGGCGTAGCCCTTGTCCAGGACGGCCCGCTTGTCGACGCCCTGCGCGACGGGGACGACGAGCCCGAGGCGCGGGACGCGGAGCACGGCGTACGCCCGGTCCCGCGCGGGAGTCCCGGCGGGGGGTGCTGACCCTGCTGGACCCCAACATCCGG
>NZ_JBGBPT010000172.1:0-5038 GCF_041106355.1 Streptomyces sp. BF23-19
CCGCCGGGGCCCGCCGGGGCCGCGCCGTGCGAGCGGGGCGTGAAAAAATAGGTCCATCTGCTGATCCGATTGGGGGATTTGCCCGCCGCGCTCCACCCGGGTCGTCGCTCTGCGTGAACTACGCTCGCAATCCGGTGGCAGGGAGAGGAGCGGATCCGTGGCGGATTTCGTCGGGCGGCGGCGTGAGCTCAAAGAGCTGCGCGAGGACATCGCGCGAACCGGGCTCGACACCCTCTCCGGCCGCAAGGCCAAGGCGCCCCGGGCCCGGGTGCTGCTCGTCGCCGGGCGACCGGGGTCCGGGCGCACGGCCCTCGCCGAGGCCTTCGTGCAGGAGGTCGCCCAGGAGTACCCCGACGGAGTGCTCCGCACCCGGCTCACCGCCCCCGGCGGGGCGACCGTGGCCACCGAGCGGGCCGTCCGCGGCCTGCTGGAGGGGCTGGGGCGGCCCACCCCGCCCGGAGCCGGCGAGGACGAGCTGAGCTCCGCCCTGCGCACCGCCCTCGAAGGCCGCCGGGCCATCATCCTGGTCGACGACGCCGTCGACCCCGAGCAGGTGGACGCCCTGCTGCCGGACACTCCCGAGTGCCTCGTCGTGGTCACCGCCGAGGGCCCCCTCACCGGTATCCCCGACGTCCGGCCCTGCACCCTCGGCGGACTCGACACCCCCTCCGCCGTGGAGCTGCTCGTCCAGCGCATCGGCGACACCCGGGTCACCGCCGACCCCCGGGCCGCCGAGGCCCTCGCCGAGGAGTGCGGGGGCCAGCCCGCCGCGCTCGTCCTCGTCGGCGGATGGCTCGCCGCCCACCCCAAGGCCTCCGTCGCCGACGTGGCCAAGCAACTGCACGACATGCCCGCCACCACCGGCGGCCCGCTCGCCCGCGGCTTCCGGCTCGTCTACGAGTCCCTGCCGCAGCCCGCCCAGCGGACCCTGCGGCTGCTGCCGCTCGCCCCGGCCGGCACCGTCGACTCGCACACCGCCTCCGCCCTGGCCGGCTGCTCCGTGGCCGCCGCCCAGTCCACCCTCGACGACTTCGCCGGGCTGGGTCTCGTCCACCCCGCCCGCGACGGCCTCTTCCTGCTGCCCGGCTGCCTCGCGCCGCTGCTCCAGGCCCTCCTGGAGGCCAAGGAACGCCCCGCCGAGGTCCAGCTGGCCCGGGCCCGGATGCTGGAGCGCACCGTACGGCTGCTGCACTCCTGCCGGGCCATGGCCGAGGCCGAGGAGCCCGGGGTGGACGCCGCCGTCGACGACGGCCTGCGCGAACTGCTGGACGGCCTGCCGCGCGCCCTGCGGTTCCCCGACCGGCGGGCCGCCGCCACCTGGCTGGACACCCGGCTGCCCGCGCTCACCGCGGCCGCCTCGCTGGCCGTGGCCGACGGCGGGCTCGACACACTGGCCCGCCGGCTGGTCGCGGCCCTGGTCCGGGCGCTGGCGGACCACCGGGGCACGGCCGGGGCCGCCCCCGAGTTGTACGGGCTGCACCGCCTGGTCCTGGACGTGGCCGAGCGCCGCAACCTGCACCGGGAGCAGGCCGCCGCGCTGCTGAACCTGGCCGACCTGGACGCCGCGACCGGTCGGACGCAGGAGGCCCTGGAGCGCTACCGGGCCGCGCTGGACGCCGGACGGGCCGCCATGGATCCGTACGCCACGGGCCGCGCGATGGAATCCGTAGGAGGCGCCTACCAGGAGCTGGCGGACTGGCACCGGGCCTCCGACTGGTTCGGCCGGGCGCTCTCCCAGGCCCTCACCCGGGGCGAGCGCGCCGACGAGGCCCGGCTGTACGGGCGGCTCGGGAACGTCCACACCTACGCGGGGCGGTACGGGGACGCGTTGCGCAGCTGGCGGGCGGCCGCCGCGGGCTACCGGAAGCTGGCCGATGTCCCCGGCCAGGCCAAGGCGTTGAGCGAGATGGCGCGGGTCCAGGAGTACGCCGGCCGGCCCGAGGAATCGCTGCACACCTGCCGCGAGGCGGTGGAGCTGGCGCGCCGGGCCGGGGACCAGCGGCTTCAGGCCGCACTGCAGGTCAGGCTGGCCGACACGCTGGACAGATTGGGAGACCCCGCAGCTGCCAGGCTGCACCGCTCCGCAGCTGACAGATTGCTGGGAGATGACCCCGCAGCCTGCGAAATCCGTAGTGATTCCGACTGAGATTATTTGTTTGCAAGGCTAGACAGCGCGTCGTCCTTCATTAGACTGGCTTCACCACGACATCCCGTGGTGCATCCCGTTGCGCGTTCTTGTGGGCGGGTATGTATGGAAGTGCCCCCGAAAATCCCCTGAGCCAAGGACCGTGATCGACGATGAAGGTCGGCATCCCCCGCGAGGTCAAGAACAACGAGTTCCGGGTCGCCATCACGCCCGCCGGCGTGCATGAGCTGGTCCGTAACGGCCACCAGGTCTTCATCGAGCAGAACGCCGGTGTGGGTTCCTCGATCACGGACGCCGAGTACGTCTCGGCCGGGGCCGAGATCCTCGGTACCGCCGACGAGGTCTGGGCCACCGCCGACCTGCTGCTCAAGGTCAAGGAGCCCATCGCCGAGGAGTACCACCGCCTCCGCAAGGACCAGACGCTCTTCACCTACCTGCACCTGGCGGCCTCCCGCGAGTGCACGGACGCCCTGCTGGCGTCCGGCACCACCGCCATCGCCTACGAGACGGTCGAGCTCGCCAACCGCGCGCTCCCGCTGCTCGCCCCGATGTCCGAGGTCGCGGGCCGCCTGGCCCCGCAGGTCGGCGCCTACCACCTGATGCGCTCGGCCGGCGGCCGCGGCGTCCTCCCGGGCGGTGTCCCCGGCACCCACGCCGGCGAGTGCGTCGTCATCGGCGGCGGCGTCTCCGGCTGGAACGCCGCGCAGATCGCCATCGGCATGGGCTTCCACGTGACCCTGCTCGACCGCGACATCAACAAGCTCCGCGAGGCCGACAAGATCTTCGGTACGAAGATCAAGACGATCGTCTCCAACGCCTACGAGCTGGAGAAGGCCGTCGTCGAGGCCGACCTCGTCATCGGCGCCGTTCTGATCCCGGGTGCGAAGGCCCCGAAGCTGGTCACCAACGAGCTCGTCGCCAAGATGAAGCCCGGAAGTGTCCTTGTCGACATTGCGATCGACCAGGGTGGCTGCTTCGAGGACTCCCGTCCGACCACTCACGCCGAGCCGACCTTCACGGTCCACAACTCGGTCTTCTACTGCGTCGCCAACATGCCGGGCGCGGTGCCGAACACCTCCACCTACGCGCTGACGAACGCGACGCTGCCCTACATCGTGCAGCTCGCCAACCTCGGCTGGGTCGAGGCGCTGCGTCGTGACCCCGCGCTCGGCCTGGGCCTCAACACCCATGACGGCCAGGTCGTTTACGGTCCCGTCGCCGAGGCGCACGGCCTCGAGACCCTCGAGCTGAGCACGCTGCTCGGCTGACACGTCAACGACTGACGTCAATCTCACGTATCCGGCCGGACCTTGCCCGCAAGGTCCGGCCGGTCGCGTTTGCGCAGGGCCCCAGGACCCCACTCAACTCGCCTCGAACGTAACCCTTTAACCCTTTCGCGCACCCGCGAAACTTCGCAGCGACAGCTCGTGCGCCCTTGACAGAGTGGTGTTCGGTTGCCGACACATCGTGCCGGGTCCGGTGGATTGTGTTGCCGCTGAGTGGTGACACGCCATAGAGTCGCCAACCGTCGGCATGGTGCCACGCTGACCTATCGATAAGTGTCCTGGTCACGTCCGAGGAGGTAAGACGACTTGTGAATGAGTCGACATTTGCTCCTGGGGGTGGTCGAGCAGGGATGCCTGAGCGGGGCCAGGGCCCTACCGGGCTCGAAGCCGTCGGCTCCGTCGCAGTACGCACCTTCGCAAACCACCAGCACATGACGACGCCCCAAAAGAGCATGGACGGCCTAGACGTGAACTCCAGGGCCGGCGACCCGAGCGGCGAAAAGCCCGTGGGTTTCGCCGACTACGACAATGTGCCCGAGGGGCACTTCTACGACCCCGACGCGGAGTACGAACCGGACCCCGAGTACGCGGCCACTCTCGCCCCCGACGCTGCCCGTCAGCGCCGTGAGCGGATCGGCCCGACCGGACGCCCGCTTCCGTACTTCCCGATCCCGGGTCCGCTGACCGACCACGGTCCGGCGAAGATCATCGCGATGTGCAACCAGAAGGGCGGCGTGGGCAAGACCACGTCGACCATCAACCTGGGTGCCGCGCTCGCCGAGTACGGGCGCCGCGTGCTGCTCGTCGACTTCGACCCGCAGGGCGCGCTGTCCGTGGGTCTCGGCGTGAACCCGATGGAACTCGACCTGACGGTCTACAACCTGCTCATGGAGCGGGGCATGTCGGCCGACGAGGTGCTGCTCAAGACGGCGGTCCCCAACATGGACCTGCTGCCGAGCAACATCGACCTGTCCGCTGCCGAGGTGCAGTTGGTCAGTGAGGTCGCGCGCGAGTCCACCCTGCAGCGGGCCCTGAAGCCCCTGCTGGCCGACTACGACTACATCGTGATCGACTGTCAGCCTTCGCTCGGTCTGCTGACCGTGAACGCCCTGACGGCGGCTCACAAGGTCATCGTCCCGCTGGAGTGCGAGTTCTTCGCGCTGCGCGGCGTGGCGCTGCTGACCGAGACCATCGAGAAGGTGCAGGAGCGGCTCAACCCCGAGCTGGAGCTCGACGGCATCCTCGCCACGATGTACGACTCCCGTACGGTGCACAGCCGTGAGGTGCTGGCGCGCGTCGTCGAGGCCTTCGACGACCACGTCTACCACACGGTCATCGGCCGCACGGTGCGCTTCCCGGAGACCACGGTCGCCGGAGAGCCGATCACGACGTACGCCTCCAACTCCGTCGGCGCCGCCGCCTACCGCCAGCTGGCCAGGGAGGTGCTCGCCCGGTGTCACGCCGAGTGAGTCTGCCCGGAGCCGACGAACTGTTCCGTACGACCGGGGGGATGGCGCTCCAGTCGTCCTCGCCGCGGCGCGGGGTCGAGGAGGCGCCCGCCGCGGAACACTCGGCCACTTCGGCCGAGGGCATGGGGAGCGAGGGC
>NZ_JBGBPT010000173.1:0-1549 GCF_041106355.1 Streptomyces sp. BF23-19
ACACAGCTGTTCGTTATTTCAGAACTAACACAGTGGACGCGAGCAACTGAGGACAAGCCCTCGGCCTATTAGTACCAGTCAGCTTCACCCGTTACCGGGCTTCCACATCTGGCCTATCAACCCAGTCGTCTACTGGGAGCCTTACCCTCTCAAGGAGGTGGGAATACTCATCTTGAAGCAGGCTTCCCGCTTAGATGCTTTCAGCGGTTATCCCTCCCGAACGTAGCCAACCAGCCATGCCCTTGGCAGGACAACTGGCACACCAGAGGTTCGTCCGTCCCGGTCCTCTCGTACTAGGGACAGCCCTTCTCAATATTCCTACGCGCACAGCGGATAGGGACCGAACTGTCTCACGACGTTCTAAACCCAGCTCGCGTACCGCTTTAATGGGCGAACAGCCCAACCCTTGGGACCGACTCCAGCCCCAGGATGCGACGAGCCGACATCGAGGTGCCAAACCATCCCGTCGATATGGACTCTTGGGGAAGATCAGCCTGTTATCCCCGGGGTACCTTTTATCCGTTGAGCGACGGCGCTTCCACAAGCCACCGCCGGATCACTAGTCCCGACTTTCGTCCCTGCTCGACCCGTCGGTCTCACAGTCAAGCTCCCTTGTGCACTTACACTCAACACCTGATTGCCAACCAGGCTGAGGGAACCTTTGGGCGCCTCCGTTACCCTTTGGGAGGCAACCGCCCCAGTTAAACTACCCATCAGACACTGTCCCTGATCCGGATCACGGACCGAGGTTAGACATCCAGCACGACCAGAGTGGTATTTCAACGGCGACTCCACAACCACTGGCGTGGCTGCTTCAAAGTCTCCCACCTATCCTACACAAGCCGAACCGAACACCAATATCAAACTGTAGTAAAGGTCCCGGGGTCTTTCCGTCCTGCTGCGCGAAACGAGCATCTTTACTCGTAGTGCAATTTCACCGGGCCTATGGTTGAGACAGTCGAGAAGTCGTTACGCCATTCGTGCAGGTCGGAACTTACCCGACAAGGAATTTCGCTACCTTAGGATGGTTATAGTTACCACCGCCGTTTACTGGCGCTTAAGTTCTCAGCTTCGCAACCCCGAAAGGTCACTAACCGGTCCCCTTAACGTTCCAGCACCGGGCAGGCGTCAGTCCGTATACATCGCCTTACGGCTTCGCACGGACCTGTGTTTTTAGTAAACAGTCGCTTCTCGCTGGTCTCTGCGGCCACCCCCAGCTCACGGAGCAAGTCCGATCACCAGTGATGGCCCCCCTTCTCCCGAAGTTACGGGGGCATTTTGCCGAGTTCCTTAACCATAGTTCACCCGAACGCCTCGGTATTCTCTACCTGACCACCTGAGTCGGTTTAGGGTACGGGCCGCCATGAAACTCGCTAGAGGCTTTTCTCGACAGCATAGGATCATCCACTTCACCACAATCGGCTCGGCATCAGGTCTCAGCCTTAATGAGGGACGGATTTGCCTACCCCTCGGCCTACACCCTTACCCCGGGACTACCACCGCCCGGGCTGGACTACCTTCCTGCGTCACCCCATCGCTTACCTACTAC
>NZ_JBGBPT010000173.1:1649-3245 GCF_041106355.1 Streptomyces sp. BF23-19
GATTCGATATTGGGCGTTTCAAAGCGGGTACCGGAATATCAACCGGTTGTCCATCGACTACGCCTGTCGGCCTCGCCTTAGGTCCCGACTTACCCTGGGCAGATCAGCTTGACCCAGGAACCCTTAGTCAATCGGCGCACACGTTTCTCACGTGTGTATCGCTACTCATGCCTGCATTCTCACTCGTGAACCGTCCACAACTAGCTTCCGCTGCTGCTTCACCCGGCACACGACGCTCCCCTACCCATCACAGCGGGCGTTGGCCCTATTGCTGCAATGACACGACTTCGGCGGTACGCTTGAGCCCCGCTACATTGTCGGCGCGGAATCACTTGACCAGTGAGCTATTACGCACTCTTTCAAGGGTGGCTGCTTCTAAGCCAACCTCCTGGTTGTCTCTGCGACTCCACATCCTTTCCCACTTAGCGTACGCTTAGGGGCCTTAGTCGATGCTCTGGGCTGTTTCCCTCTCGACCATGGAGCTTATCCCCCACAGTCTCACTGCCGTGCTCTCACTTACCGGCATTCGGAGTTTGGCTAAGGTCAGTAACCCGGTAGGGCCCATCGCCTATCCAGTGCTCTACCTCCGGCAAGAAACACACGACGCTGCACCTAAATGCATTTCGGGGAGAACCAGCTATCACGGAGTTTGATTGGCCTTTCACCCCTAACCACAGGTCATCCCCCAGGTTTTCAACCCTGGTGGGTTCGGTCCTCCACGAAGTCTTACCTCCGCTTCAACCTGCCCATGGCTAGATCACTCCGCTTCGGGTCTAGAGCGTGCAACTAGATCGCCCTGTTCGGACTCGCTTTCGCTACGGCTTCCCCACACGGGTTAACCTCGCTACACACCGCTAACTCGCAGGCTCATTCTTCAAAAGGCACGCAGTCACGACCGTTGTTCCGAAGAACAACGGCGACGCTCCCACGGCTTGTAGGCACACGGTTTCAGGTACTATTTCACTCCGCTCCCGCGGTACTTTTCACCATTCCCTCACGGTACTATCCGCTATCGGTCACCAGGGAATATTTAGGCTTAGCGGGTGGTCCCGCCAGATTCACACGGGATTTCTCGGGCCCCGTGCTACTTGGGAGATTCTTAAGCAAGCCGCTGATGTTTCGTCTACGGGGGTCTTACCCTCTACGCCGGACCTTTCGCATGTCCTTCGACTACATCAACGGTTTCTGACTCGCCGACCGGCCGGCAGACCGATCAAAAGAATTCCCACAACCCCGTATGCGCAACCCCTGCCGGGTATCACACGCATACGGTTTGGCCTCATCCGGTTTCGCTCGCCACTACTCCCGGAATCACGGTTGTTTTCTCTTCCTGAGGGTACTGAGATGTTTCACTTCCCCTCGTTCCCTCCACACTGCCTATGTGTTCAGCAGTGGGTGACAGCCCATGACGACTGCCGGGTTTCCCCATTCGGACACCCCCGGATCAAAGCTCAGTTGGCAGCTCCCCGGGGCCTATCGCGGCCTCTCACGTCCTTCATCGGTTCCTGGTGCCAAGGCATCCACCGTGCGCCCTTAAAAACTTGGCCACAGATGCTCGCGTCCACTGTGTAGTTCTCAAACAACGACCAGCCACCC
>NZ_JBGBPT010000174.1:0-4944 GCF_041106355.1 Streptomyces sp. BF23-19
GGGCCGGCCCCGGCGACGACGACCCGGCCGTCGGGCTGGAGGGCCAGGTCGGCGGCCGAGGCGAAGGTTCCGCCCGGGAAGGTGGTGACGGCCTTGCCGTCGCCGTCGAAGGCCGGGTCCAGGGAGCCGTTGGCGTTCCATCGGACCACGACCCAGCTCGCGAAACTCTGGCCGGCCGCCACGATGCGGCCGTCGGGCTGCACGGCCACGGTCATGGCGGTCTCGATCGCGTCCGGGTCGATGTCGGTGACCGCCCTGCCACCGGTGCCGAAGGTCGGGTCGAGGCTGCCGTCGGGGTTGTAGCGGGCGGCCACCCAGTCGCCGTAGCCGGCGATCGAGGTGGACCCGCCGACCGCGATGATCTTGCCGTCGGGTTGCAGAGCCAGGGCCCTGGCCTCGTCGTTGTTGAAGTCGAAGTCGGTGTTGACGATGCCGTCGCCGCCGAAGGTCGTGTCCAGGCTGCCGTCGGCGTTGTAGCGCACCAGCACGAAGTCGCCGCCGGTCTCGTCGAAGTAGCCGTCGCCCACCGTGATGATCTTGCCGTCGGGCTGGACGGCCATGCCCGAGACGTTCTCGTAGCCGGTCACGTCCGTGACGACCTTGCCGTCGCCGCTGAAGGCGGGGTCCAGATCGCCGGGAGCGGCCGTGGCCGCCGTGGGCAGTCCGAGTACGAGCGCCAAGGCGGCGGCGCCGGCGGCGCCGGCGCGCCCGGCCCGGCGCCGTGGGGAGTGCTGGGGCATGCGCGAACCACTTCCGTCCGTCGGTTTCTTGGGTGCCCCAGCTTTCTGGGACACCGGGTCGGGAGGGGGCCGCGGCGGGCCGGGGCTGCGCCCACTGACCGCTGTGTTCCACCCTCAGGAGTGACGGACCGGTCATCCGAACGGCCCGGTACGGGCCGCCGTCAGCCGTAGCGGCCGGCGAACTATTCTGGAAGGCCGTGCCGCCCGCGCGCGGCCCGGCGGCCGTAGTCGTCTTCGCCGCCACCCTGCGGGCGCGTGGGGCTTTCTCTACGCCGAGTTCGCGGAGCCGGTGCTGCTGTTCCTCGTTCAGTCGGTCCCAGTTCCGGCGTTACGAAGCGAGCCACCGTCCGACGTCTTCCCCGTGCCGGGTCACGCCGGGGACGATCGCGGTCGGGCGCGCCCCCTCGGCGAGGAGCTGGGTGAGGCAGGCGTAGTGCCGCTGCCAGTCGACGGTCCACCCGAGCGTGCCAGGGTTCCAGTCGGGGTCGATCGCGGCGAGCCCCGCGCCCAGCTCCGCAGCCCCGAGCCGCCGTCTGACCGTTGGTACTGATCAGACCCCTGATTCGCCCGTCACGGCGGGTTGCAACGCCTCTTCTCCCATTACTGATGTACCTGGAGAAGCGTCCCGGCCCGGGAGGAAGGCGGCCGCGAAGGCCGGCGCGGACATCCGCGGCGAGGTCCTGTTGACTCTCGCCCAGCTGCGCCTGGCCACACCCTGCCAGCTGAAGGCTCTGCTGCTGTCGCACCAGCAGGGCACCGACCACGTACGCCGGGCGCTGCGCAACCTGGTCGACGAATCCCCAGCCCTGGTCGGCCGGACCCACCGCGCCCGGCAGAGCTACTGGTACTGCACCCCGGCGGGCCTCGCCGAAGCCGCGGCCTCCGGTGAGCTCGCGCCGACGGTCGGCCGGACCACGGGCAGGCGCGCGGCCGGCAAGACGGGCCTGCGGGAGCACGGCCTCGCCCTGGTCGACACCATCGTCGTCTTCCACCAGGCGGAGGTGGCCGACCACGCGGACTGGTGGGGTGGAAGTCGCCCACCCCACCCCGGCCGGGAACCTGGTACCCGACGGCGTGGTGCTCCTGGCCGACGGCTCCAGCGCGTTCCTGGAGATCGACCGCACCATGGGCTGTTTGCCAACGAAGTTGGGCCGCCGCTAGTTTGTGACAGCGAAGTTGGACCAATGGGAAACCGTCAGGCAGGGGAGCATGCCGGTGAACCAGATGCCGCGCCCGTCCCGTCGACTGCCCGTCGGGTGGGCCATCACCCTGGCCTTCGATTTCCTGGCCACGATGCTGACGTCCCTCGTGCTGTGTGCCATAGGCCTGCTGCTGCCCGGCATCACTGAGGACTACGGCCCCGCCACCGAGCCCACGTCACCCGTGGCCCTGGCCTTCTTCCTGGCCGCCGTCCTCCTGGTCTCGTCGCTGGCCGGGACGACTGTCCTCCTCTCACGGGCCGGGACCGAGCCCCCCCGCACCCTGGCCCTGTGGTTCTCGGCAGTCAGGCTCGCACTGCTGGCCTCGGTCGCCTTCTACGTCGTGTACCGCATCGCCACCGTCGAGGCCGCCTGACGCGACCCCGGTACCACAGCGCCAATGGCCCAACTTCGCTGACACGAACTGGGCAGTAGTCCATCTTCACTGACACGGACAACCGTCGACCCAACTTCAGTGGCAGCCGTCAGGCGTCGGTCCTGAGCACGAAGGCTGTGGATCCGACGGCTGCGGGGTGCGGTCTGCCCGGGCCCGGAGCAGTTCCTTGAAGAAGCCGACGATCTGGCGGCGCGAGAGTAGCGCCCAGGCCGCCGCGCCGAGTCCGCCGGCCCCGCGGTCGGCGGCGTCGCGTACCGGCTGCTGACCCGCGAGCGCCGGGAGCTGATGCGCGAGTGGGTCGTTCCCCTGCACGAGGCGCTCGCCCAGCCGCTGGGGATCGCGGAGCAGACCGACCCGCGCCGCTACCTCCACATCCCGCGCAACTTCTCCGACGATGACGCGGAGATACGCGTCGACCTCCCCACCTGGCTGGGCTTCTCCCGCGACGTCGTCGCCGACCTCATCACCCAGAAGCTCGGCCTGGAAGGCGTCACCTTCTCCTGGCACCCGGCCGGAGCCAAGCCGTACGTGCTGGTGAAGAAGACCGCAAGCCCCCGGCCAAGGCCCTCTTCAAGGACCCCAAGATGCGGGAGCTGGTGAGGCCAAGGAGTCCGCGCCCGTCATCGGGATCGGCGCCAGCGGCCGGATCGTCTCCGTCGACCTGGACGCCGAATCCCCGCACATCCTGGTCAACGCCTCCACCGGTGGCGGCAAGTCGGTGACCCTGCGCTGCATTGCCTGTCGGATGCTCCACCACGGCTCGCTCGTGTTCGTCCTGGACACCAAGCGGATCTCCCACCCGTGGGCGAGCGGCCTCCTCGGCGTCACCTACTGCCGCGACATCGCCGACATCCACGACGCCCTCGTCCACCTCGGCCTGGAAGGCCGGCGCCGGGTCCGCGTCGCCGACGAACTGGGCATTGGCGCCGACCCGAACGACATCGGCCCGCGGCTGCTGATCCTCCTCGAAGAGGTCAACGCGACGATGAAGCAGCTGGCGCGCTACTGGGAGAAGATCCGCGAGTCCGGCGACCCGAAGGTCTCCCCGGCCGTCGACGCGCTCAACGAGATCCCCTACCTTCACCAGCAGAGCGACATCCAAGGCGCCCTGCGGTCAGACGTGAGCCCCTGCCGGGGGAGGGGGAGGGAGCACGAGTTGGATGAGTCGTTCCACGGCGGGTACATCGTAGGTCTTGTGTGGGCCGGAGTGTAGGTGAGCCGAGAACTCACAGGAAGCCGGCGCTGGAACGGAACTCGTGCGGCTCTTCCGTCGGGAAGTCGTAGAACATATCGGACTCGGCGTTGCCGGTGACAAGAATGGACTGCAAGAACTCGGAACACGACTGGGCATGGAACTCCCATTCCCGGCCGCGTCCCTCCTTGATCATGACGGTCCACTGGTCTGGTTCCTGGCCGGTGCGGGCCAGCCAGTACAGGCAGTCACCGTTCTCGGTCACGGCCCAGGCGATAGTGCGGGATCCTGCCTCTTCGAGTTCGGCGGGCTTGGGCTCCCCGCCCCGCCAGAGCCCTTGCTGTGCTTCGACGCGGTCACGGTTCTCCGTCACCAGGTCGTAGTACTTGTTGGGGCAGTCCGGCTCCAGTACCCAGATGGCGTCGTCGAAGAGCCCACCACCGTAGAGGTCGACGAGCTGCTTGTTGTCGCTCGGCAGGATCGTACCGAGCTCCTCTTCAACTTGCGCCCAGTCGTGGGCCCGGGGGGCATCCGACGGTGGGATGGTTTGGACGAGGTGGGCGATGGCAGGGTTCACGGCCGCTCCTTCAGCTTGGGTTCCGCTATCTCTTCGGCAGGTTAAGAATAGTGATGACGTCGGATTTGAAGTCCTGGCCTTCGTAGGGCCGGAATTGGAATCCCCGGCTTCCGTTGACCTCAAGAGTGAGTTCCACGGGAATCAGATCCGTCGCGTTGTTTGTTCGGTAGATCGGGGTGACCGTGTACTCGATCGTTTCACCTCGGTCGACGGCGTCACGGATTTGGTTCTCGATGTGGACCATAACGGGAGTTTTGGCGTACGCATGCATGGTGACGAAGTTCCGGGGATCCCTGTTGGAACCGCCAATTTGTGCGCCGAGCAGGTGGGTCCTGTTGTATCCCTTACCGATTTCCCAACCCGCCACCCCACCCCTCACTCTCGGCCTGGTCTTACCTCCGGTCATGTGCGGCCGGATGGATGCGTGCATCGTGCCGGCGCGGCCCCCAGGTCCGGTGCTGTAACTGACAAGCCCGCCCCACGTGGGGTCGTTCTCGTCGCACGGTGTGAGTCCGAGCGGGTCGGAGAGCGCATGGGGGTTGTCGACATACGTGGCCGGGTTGGGCGCCGGGTCCAGGCCCAGAGGGTCGAGAGTGAGGTAGCGGGCCGTTTCCGGGTCGTAGTGCCGGAAGTAGTTGTGGTGGAGCTGGGTCTCGGGATCGAAGTACTGACCGGGGAAGCGCAGGGGAGTGTGGGCAGTGGCATCGCGGTTCCAGACGGTGGTGCCCCACAGGGTGCTGCGGCTGTGCCAGGCGACGAGGCAGCCGGCCCGGCTCCCGCCTCGGATACCGTGTTCCTCTACGGGGTGCCATAACGGATGTGACGCCCCCCATCGGAGG
>NZ_JBGBPT010000175.1:0-4824 GCF_041106355.1 Streptomyces sp. BF23-19
GCCTTCTCGCGAAGGCCGAGTTCGGCGGCGATGGCGTACCGCAGGACCGCCGCTTCCACGGCGGGTGCCAAGCGGTCCCCGCCGAACCCGCCCGCTCGCAGCTGCGCCTCGGCGGCCGCCACATGCGGCCGCGCCAGGAGTCCATCGGCAGGGTCTGGCCCGTGTAGATCGGCCAGAAGTAGATGAAGTTCCAGGCGATCAGCAGGACCAGGACGCCCGCGCCGATCGCGCCCAGCGCCCGGCGGCGTTCGCTCGACCCGGCCGGGCCCAGCAGGGCGCCGATCATCATCGCCACCGCCAGGCAGAGGTACGGGACGAAGACCACCGCGTAGAAGTAGAAGATCGTCCGCTCCTGGTAGTTGAACCAGGGCAGCAGACCCGCACCCAGCGCGCACGCGATCGCGCCCGCCCGCCAGTCACGGCGGAAGAACCACCGCCACAGCACGTACAGCAGCGCGAAGCAGCCCGCCCACCACAGCAGCGGGGTGCCCAGGGCCAGGACCTCGCGGGCGCACTTGCCCGCCGCGGTCGCCGGGCAGCCGTCGGTGCCGGCCTCGGGCGACTCGTAGAAGTAGGAGACGGGCCGGCCCAGGACCAGCCAGCTCCACGGGTTGGACTCGTAGGTGTGCCCCGAGGTCAGGCCGACGTGGAACTTGTAGACCTCGGTCTCGTAGTGCCACAGGCTGCGCAGCCACTCCGGCAGGAAGCTCAGCGCACTGCCCTGGTCGTACTTGGCCGCCCAGTCGCGCAGATAGCCGCCCTTGCCGTTGTCCGGGCTGAGGATCCAGCCCGACCACGAGGCCAGGTACGTGGCGATCGCGACCGGGACGGTGGAGACGAAGGCGGGCAGCGCGTCGCGCCGCAGCATCGAGGCGTACGGGGCCCCCGCGCCCGCGGTGCGGCGCGCGGCGGCGTCCCACAGCACGGTGAGGACACCGAAGAAGGCGAGGATGACGAAGCCGTTCCACTTCGTGCCCGCGGCCAGACCCAGGCAGACGCCGGCCAGGATCCGGTACGGCCGCCAGCCCAGCCGCAGCGTCTCGGCGATCTTCGCGTCGGGCCGGGTCCGGCCCTCCTCGTCCACCGGCAAGGCGTCCGCGAGCCGGGCTCTGGCCCGGTCGCGGTCGATGAGCAGGGCCCCGAAGGCGGCGAGCACGAAGAACATCAGCACCAGGTCCAGCAGCGCCGTCCGGCTCATCACCAGGTGCAGGCCGTCCACCGCCAGCAGGGCACCCGCCAGGCAGCCCAGGAAGGTCGAGCGGAAGAGGCGGCGCCCGATCCGGCACAGCATCAGCACCGACAGGGTGCCGAGCACGGCGGTCATGAACCGCCAGCCGAAGGGCGTGAAGCCGAACATCCACTCGCCGAGCCCGATCACCCATTTGCCGACGGGCGGGTGCACGACGTAGCCCGGATCGGTCGGGAGGGCGACCCCGTCCGGGTTGGCGAGGATCGAGGCGTCGATGTCCTTGGGCCAGCTCGCCTCGTAGCCCTGGCGGATCGTGGCCCAGGCGTCCTTGGCGTAGTACGTCTCGTCGAATATCACCGCCTTGGGGCTGCCCAGGTGCACGAACCGCAGCACCCCTGCGACCAGCGCCACGAGCAGCGGCCCCACCCACGAGACGATCAGCTGCCAGGTCCCCCACACCTGCGCCGGCAGGCCGAAGGTCATCCACAGCTGCTTCGACGGCCTGGCGTACGGGGGCACCAGACGGGTGCGGACGTCCGCGCGCGCGGAAGCGGCGGCGGGCGGCACGTAGCCGAAGCCGCGCAGTCGGCGCAGCCAGGTGGGCGGCTCGTCCTCGCGTCCCACCGGTGAGGCGGGCGGAGCCCCCGCGGGGCTGGGCGGTGGCGTCGCGGTACTGGTCACCGGCACATCGTAGGGAAGAGATCTGTGTGCGCCACCAGTGGCGTGGGGCGGCGGGGCACGGGGCTGAGAGGATGGGCGGGTGACGACTGACCAGCCCCGCGGTACCGAGCCCACCACCACCGCCGCCACGGCCGAGGGCCTGATGGGCACGCTCGTGCTCGCCGGCACCCCCATCGGCGATCTCGCGGACGCCCCGCCGCGACTGGCGACCGAGCTGGAGCGGGCCGATGTGATCGCCGCCGAGGACACCCGGCGGCTGCGCCGGCTGACCCAGGGGCTCGGCGTGCACACCACCGGGCGCGTCCTGTCGTACTTCGAGGGCAACGAGTCGGCGCGCACCCCGGAACTGGTCGAGGCCCTGGCCGGCGGCGCGCGCGTCCTGCTGGTGACCGACGCGGGCATGCCCTCGGTCTCCGACCCCGGCTACCGGCTGGTCGCCGCCGCCGTGGAGAAGGACATCAAGGTCACCGCCGTCCCCGGGCCGTCCGCGGTGCTCACCGCGCTCGCCATGTCAGGGCTGCCGGTGGACCGGTTCTGCTTCGAGGGGTTCCTGCCGCGCAAGGCGGGGGAGCGCCTGAGCCGACTGCGCGAGGTCGAGGGCGAGCGGCGCACGCTCGTCTACTTCGAGGCCCCGCACCGGCTCGACGACACCCTGGCCGCGATGGCCGAGGTCTTCGGAGCCGACCGTCGGGCCGCGGTCTGCCGCGAGCTGACGAAGACCTACGAGGAGGTCAAGCGCGGCGGGCTCGGCGAGCTCGCGGCCTGGGCCGCCGAGGGCGTGCGCGGGGAGATCACCGTCGTGGTCGAGGGTGCCCCGGCCGCGGTGCCCGGTGATGTGGACGACGAGGAGCTGGTGCGCAGGGTGCGGGTGCGCGAGGAGGCGGGTGAGCGGCGCAAGGAGGCCATCGCGGCGGTCGCGGCCGAGGTCGGCGTACCCAAGCGCGAGGTGTTCGACGCGGTGGTCGCGGCAAAGAACGCGGCACGAAAGATGCCGTAGGCAGGTAAAGGGCTAGCCTGAAAAGCAAAGCTCAGACCGCGTACCGGGCACTTTCGGAATGAGTCGACCAAGGGCCGTCCAACAGTAGACAGGGCCTGATGCGCTCCCGCCCGTCGAGGCGTCCACTGGCAATGGCACCAGTGGAACAAGAGGAGCTGGCATGAGTGAGATCGCAGACACCCCGGTACCCGTCCCCGCCGCAGTCCCTGTCGCTGTGACCGCTTCCGATGTGCACACCGTGCACGAGGCCTACTCCTTCGCGTGCATGAGGTGCGGGTACGGCTGGGAGCAGGCGTACGCGATCGAGCACCACGTCGACGGCAAGGGCGAGCCGTTCATCATGTACAAGGTCGACGGCGAGCGGGTGCCCTCCCCCCTGTCCAACCCGACGTGCCTGAACTGCGGCGGACACATCGTTCGGATCATGCGGGCCGGGCAGGTCTCCTCGGTGATGGGGATGATCGACCACATCTACCACCACCAGATCGCTCCCGGGATCGCCGGACCCGTGCCGGCCGGGGCGAACGTCCCCCGGCAGCCGAAGCCGCGCAGGTCCGCCCGGTCGCACGCCTCGCCGGGGCCGGTGGCCGTCGACCCGACCGGGGAGCGCCGGGGCCTGCTCTCCCGTCTGAAGGGGCTCTTCCGCCGGTCATAAGATCGGCCGTATGAGCACACGCGTGGAGAAGACGCAGTCCAAGGACGCACCGCCGCCGCTGCCCGAACCCCTTCGGGTGGCGGTCGCGGACTCGCACACGCACCTCGACATGCAGTCGGGGACCGTCGAGGAGGGCCTCGCGAAGGCCGCCTCGGTGGGCGTGACCACCGTCGTCCAGGTGGGCTGCGACGTGAAGGGCTCCCGGTGGGCCGCCGAGACCGCGGCCGCGTACGCGAACGTCCACGCGGCCGTCGCCCTCCACCCGAACGAAGCCCCGCGGATCGTGCACGGCGATCCGGACGGCTGGTCGCGGCAGGGCGCCCGGTCCGGGGGCGGCGAGGCCGCGCTGGACGAGGCGTTGGCCGAGATCGAGGCGCTGGCCGCGCTGGACCACGTGAAGGCGGTCGGCGAGACCGGCCTGGATTACTTCCGCACCGGGCCCGAGGGCATGGCCGCGCAGGAGCGTTCCTTCCGCGCGCACATCGAGATCGCCAAGCGACAGGGCAAGGCCCTGGTGATCCACGACCGGGACGCCCACGCGGACGTGCTGCGCGTCCTGCGCGAGGAGGGCGCCCCCGAGCGGACGATCTTCCACTGTTACTCCGGGGACGCCGACATGGCCCGCGAGTGCGCCGCCGCCGGGTACTACATGTCCTTCGCCGGGACCGTCACCTTCAAGAACGCCCAGCCGCTGCGCGAGGCCCTCGCCGTGGCCCCGCCGGAGCTGGTGCTCGTCGAGACGGACGCGCCCTACCTCACCCCGGCGCCGTACCGAGGACGGCCCAACGCGCCGTACCTCATTCCGCTGACGGTCCGGGCGATGGCCGCGGTCCGCGGTATCGACGAGGACGCGATGGCCACGGCGCTGGCGGCCAACACGGCCCGCGCCTTCGCCTACTGATCCTCCACCCGCTCCGACACGCTGGGTAGTCGCTCCGCTTTGGAGCGTGACGATTCCTCCGCTAGGGTGCCGTGCCCGCACCAGCGGGTGCCGGATCACCAGTGGAGCGAGCGTCGTGAGCGATACGCAGGGCAGTCACCGCCGCGGCGGTCCCCTCCCCGAGGCGTACGAGGCCCAGCCCTTGGCCCCATCCTTGGCCCGGTCCTCGGTCCGGCCGGCCGGTACGGGTGATCCCGGGCCCGCCGCGTGGGACCCGGAACCGGCGCTCCCGGAACCGGCGCTCCCGGCCCCGGAGGTCCCGGCCCCGCGCGGCGGGCGCCGTCGCCGGCCCGGGATGTCGCCGATCGAGCTGGCCGAGGCCGACACCCTGGCCGCGCCCGTGGCACCCGGTTCGGGCCGCC
>NZ_JBGBPT010000176.1:0-4770 GCF_041106355.1 Streptomyces sp. BF23-19
CTCCCGGCCGGGAGATCGGGGCCCCGCCCCGGAATCCAGTACGCCCGCCAGGCCGTCATCCCGTTCCCCCCACCGGCCGCCCCGTAAGACGGCACGCTGACCACTGCTGTCCAGCCCGGAGGATCAATGACCCCGCCCCCCGCCTACTCCGATTCGTACGGAGACTCGTACTCGGAAGGCGATCAGCCGCTGGTGCGTCCGTACGCGATGACCGGCGGCCGGACCCGGCCCCGCTACCAGCTCGCCATAGAGGCGCTGGTCAGCACGACCGCCGATCCGATGCACCTGTCCGGCCTGCTCCCCGAGCACCAGCGCATCTGCACGCTGTGCCGCGAGGTCAAGTCGGTCGCCGAGGTCTCCGCACTTCTGTCGATGCCGCTCGGTGTCGCCCGGATCCTCGTCGCCGACCTGGCGGAGGCCGGAATGGTGGCCATCCACCAGCCGGGCAATGGAGAGGCCGGCGGCACGCCGGATGTAACGCTGCTCGAAAGGGTGCTCAGTGGCCTTCGGAACATCTAGCGGAGCGGCTCCCCGCTCCACCACCTCCGCGAAGATCGTGGTGGCGGGCGGCTTCGGCGTGGGCAAGACCACGTTCGTCGGAGCCGTGTCGGAGATCAACCCGCTGCGCACCGAAGCCGTGATGACCAGCGCCTCGGCCGGGATCGACGACCTCACCCACACCGGTGACAAGACGACCACCACCGTCGCCATGGACTTCGGCCGCATCACGCTCGACCAGGACCTGATCCTGTACCTCTTCGGTACCCCGGGCCAGGACCGCTTCTGGTTCATGTGGGACGACCTGGTCCGCGGCGCCATCGGCGCGATCGTGCTCGTGGACACGCGCCGTCTCGCCGACTGCTTCCCGGCGGTGGACTACTTCGAGAACAGCGGCCTGCCGTTCGTCGTGGCCCTCAACGGCTTCGAGGGGCACCAGCCCTACACGCCGGAGGAAGTCCGCGAGGCCCTGCAGATCGGCCCCGGCGCTCCGATCATCACCACCGACGCCCGCCACCGCGCGGACGCCAAGAGCGCGCTCATCACGCTCGTCGAGCACGCCCTCATGGCGCGGCTCAAGTAACACGGTTTCAGTTGTCACGCGGGAGGGGCGGGCTGTGTCCTACGACACGGCCCGCCCCTCTCGTTCATAACGTTTCGACAGAGAATTACGGCCACTTGGCCACGGGGTGCGGTCGCCTGGTACCACTGCGCGCACAACTGCCCCTATTTTTGCCGCAGGACGCTCTCTATGTCCGATTTATGTAGGGCATAAGCTTCTGGGTACGGCCGGTTTCAACTGTTTGGAACACGGCCGTTAACCGTGCTGGAATTCAACGAACTAGCTAGTAGCACCGCCGAGAGGTTGTTGGTCGAGTGAGGCGAAGCATCGCAAGCCCCGCGGATGAACCCGCGCGCGGCAACTTCACCCCGCCGCCGCGAGCGGCCGCGTCGCCCGTCGACGTGCCCGTGGACCCGCCCGCGAGCAGCGGGAGCAGCAGCAGGTTCTCGCCCCGCAACTGGCGTGTGCCGACCCGTCTGAACGCCATCCTGCTCGTGCCGGCCCTCGTGGGTCTGGTCATGGGCGGCTTCCAGGTGAAGGGCTCCATCGACACCTGGAACGAGGCCAAGGACGCCGAGAAGATAGCCACGGTCGTCCAGGCGGCCTCGGGCTACAGCCAGGCACTGCTCAACGAGCGTGACCTGACCGCCGAGCCCCTCCTGAACGGCCAGACGAAGGACCCGAAGGTCCTCAAGGCTTACGCGGACACCACCGCGGCCAAGGAGAGGTTCGACAAGGCCGTCCAGGAGATGCCGAAGAACCTCGGCCTGGAGCGACGCCTGGACCTCTTCCGCGCGGAGGAGCCCAAGCTCGACGTCGTACGCGACAAGGCGTACCAGGCGGCCATCGAGAGCCCCAAGAAGGATCTGCCCAGGACGGCCGGGCCCATCCCGACCGAAGAGGGCTACGTGCTGGTCCAGCACTACCTCATGCAGTTCGCGAACGAGCTCGGTCTCGGCACCGGCAACGTGACCTCGTACGGCCGCATGGTCTACGCGATCCAGCTGGCCAAGGCGGCGAACTCGCTGCAGCGCTCCGTCGGTACGCACCTGCTGGTGCGCCCGAGCGCCGACGAGAACACCCGCAAGGCCCAGCTCGTGGCCTTCTCCTCCTACGCCTACCTCGAAGAGATCGCCATCGGCGAGTACGTCGCGGCGGGTACCGAGGACGACGTGAACCGCCTCAAGGCGGTCATGGCCAAGAAGTCCGAGGACGGCGCGGCGAAGATCGCCGAGGCGAAGCACCAGGCCGAGCAGGCCGGTGTCCGCTTCATCCCCCCGCCGACGATCCAGGACTCGGCGCTGCTCGGCATGACCGACGCGATCGCCAACAGCGAGAGCAAGAAGAAGCTCGCCGAGACCGGGGCGACCCCCGCGTTCTGGCAGGCCGCCGCCACCGCGAAGTTCGACGGTTACGACGAGGTCGAGAAGGAACTCCTCGACAAGGCCGTCAAGGACGCCGTCGCGGTCTCCGACGACGCCCGCACGGACGCGATCGTCAACGGCGCCATCGTGGTCGTGGCCCTGCTCGCCGCCTTCATCCTGGCCGGCATGATGGCCCGCCAGATGGGCCGCGCGATGGCCCGCCTGCGCACCGCCGCCTTCGACATCGCCGAGCAGCGCCTGCCGATGCTCGTCGACCAGCTCTCGCGCACCGATCCCGGCAAGGTGGACACCCGTGTCCACCCGATCCCCATCGACTCCCAGGACGAGATCGGCGAGGTCGCACGCGCCTTCGACCAGGTCCACCGGGAAGCGGTACGGCTCGCGGCCGAGCAGGCGCTCCTGCGAGGGAACGTCAACGCGATCTTCACCAACCTCTCCATGCGCAACCAGTCGCTGATCGAGGGCCAGCTGACCCTCATCACCGACCTGGAGAACAACGAGGCCGACCCGGACCAGCTGGAGAACCTCTTCCGCCTGGACCACCTGGCCACCCGTATGCGCCGCAACGGCGAGAACCTCCTCATCCTCGCGGGCGAGGAGCCGGGCCGCCGCTGGGACCAGCCGGTCCCGCTCGTCGACGTGCTGCGCGCCGCCTCCTCCGAGGTGGAGCAGTACGAGCGCATCGAGCTCTCCGGTGTCTCGGAGGCCGAGATCCACGGCCAGGCCGTGACCGACCTCGTGCACCTGCTCGCCGAGCTCCTGGAGAACGCCACCACGTTCTCCTCGCCGCAGACCAAGGTCCGCGTGAACGCCACGCGTCTGCCCGACGGCCGCGTGATGGTCGAGATCCACGACAAGGGCATCGGCCTCACCGCCGAGGACTTCGCGGACATCAACCACAAGCTGGCCAACCCGCCGACCGTGGACGCCGCGATCTCGCAGCGCATGGGTCTGTTCGTGGTCGGCCGGCTGGCGGACCGCCACAGCATCCGTGTCCAGCTGCGCCCCTCGGGCGAGGCCGCCGGTACCACCTCGCTGGTCATGCTCCCCGACGCCATCACCCACGGTGGCGGTGGCGAGGGCATTCCGGACGACGACTTCACGGTCTCGCAGATCATTCCGGAGCAGCAGGTCCTGCAGGCACCCCCGCTGCGCACCGCCGCCGAGCTCGGCTTCGACGACTCGCGGTACGACCAGCAGGGCCCCGACGGCATCGCCGCCGACCCGGTCGGCCGGTCCCTGGGACAGCAGGACCGCAGAGCCGCCCTGGCGGCCCAGGTGGGTTACCCGCAGGAACAGCAGCAGTACCCCGCCCAGGAGTATCCGGAACCTCAGCCGGAGCACGGGTACCAGGAGTACCAGGGCTACGAGCAGCAGTCCGAGCAGGCCTACGACACCTCCTACGAGGCTCAGCAGGCACAGCAGGGCTACGAGGCGTACCCGCAGCAGGACTACGGCTATACGGAAGACGGCTACCCGGACCAGCAGTCGGCCACTCAGGGCTACGACAATGGTTTCGATGCCGGGCCGGGGCAGGCCGAATGGCCCGAACAGAACACGTATCCAGCTGCCTACCAGCAGGATTACGGGACTGAATCGGAATCCCAGGCCGTCCCCGAACCGGCTCCGGAGCGCGTAGGCTTCGACCGTCCGGGTGCCGCTGCCGACACCGGTCACGCGATGACCGGAGCGGGCCTGCCGCGACGCGGCAGCCAGCAGCAGTGGCCGCCCGGGAAGCAGGAAGCGGAGTCCACCGGATCCCTCTTCGAACAGCGGTCGCCGCGTCAGCAGCAGCCCGCCGAGACGGAGCGGGCGCCGGAGGAAACTGACGGCACCGCCGCCTGGCGTTCGCGCAACGACGAACGCTGGCAGCAGGCCGGAAAGCTCCGTGAGCCGAAGGCGGGCGGGGTCACCCCGTCCGGTCTCCCTCGGCGAGTGCCCAAGGCCAACCTGGTCGAGGGCGCAGCGGAGACGACCCCGCAGGGCGGCCCCCAGGTCTCCCGCGCTCCGGAGGACGTCCGCGGCAGGTTGAGCAACCTGCGGCGCGGTGTCCAGCAAGGACGCAGCGCGGGTTCTGAGCAGTCAAGTAACAGCTATGACCAGGAGCGTTAGTGTGAGCCCGATGAGCCAGGCGGCACAGAACCTGAACTGGTTGATCACCAACTTCGTGGACAACACCCCTGGGGTGTCCCACACGGTGGTGGTCTCCGCCGACGGCCTTCTTCTGGCGATGTCCGACGGATTTCCGCGCGACCGCGCCGATCAGCTGGCGGCCGTGGCCTCCGGACTGACCTCGCTGACCGCCGGTGCCTCCCGCATCTTCGA
>NZ_JBGBPT010000177.1:0-4742 GCF_041106355.1 Streptomyces sp. BF23-19
TTCGGGGACCTGGTCCCCGACGGCGATCCGGGTGTAGCCGCCCGGCACCTCGTCGAACTTGGCCGTGTCCAGGTCGCGCGCGATGACATGGCGCACCTGGCCGCGCTCGACCCGGTCGCGCAGGTCGGCCGGGCCGAGCAGCGGGGTGGCGGGGATGACGACGGCGCGCAGTTTCATCGCGCCGAGCATCACCTCCCACAGCTCGCGCTGGTTGCCGAGCATGACCAGGATCCGGTCGCCGGGCGCGACGCCCTGTCCGCGGAGCCAGTTGGCGGCGGCGCCGGACCGTACGGCGAGCTCCGCGAAGCTGAGGCGCCGGCTGGTGCCGTCCTCCTCGACGATGCGCAGGGCGTCGGCGTCGTTCCCGGCGGCGATGTGGTCGAACCAGTCCAGGGCCCAGTTGAAGCGGTGGGGGCGGGGCCAGGTGAATCCGGCGCGGGCGGCCTCGTAGTCGCCGCGGCGTTCCAGTAGGAAGTCCCGCGCGGCCAGGAATCGTGCGGTGGCGTCGTCCTGCGTGCTCTCGGTCGTCATGACGGGCATCGTGCCGCCTTCGGTGTACGGACCACCAGTGCGGCGTCAGCCGCGAGTTGACGAAGCGGGACCGCCCAGGACCGTACGGGAGCGCCCGTCCGGGGAAGGCGGCCGTCCGGGGAAGGCGCCGCGCGTCAGGGGTTGATCGCTCCGAACCGTACGGACACCCCGCCGGCCCCGCCAGCCCCGCCGGGCTCCGCCAACCCCGCCACCATCAGCTCCCCCTCGGCGACGATCTCCTCCTTCGCCGCCTTCGGGACCGGGCCGAACAGCTCGACGGTGAGTGCCTGCCCGTCCAGCTTCCACAGGCCGGCGAGGAACCCGTCCACGAGCAGGGTGCAGTGGGCCTGGTTCCCCGTCCACGTGCGCCCCTTGATCTCCGGGGCGACCACGCGGGTGCGGTCGGCGTGCGAGAGCAGGAGGTTGTCGAACTCCGGGAGGAAGCGCGGCGGGGCCGGGGTGTCAGCGTCGGGGCGAGGGGCGTCGGGGAGGTCGAAGAGTTCCACGCCGTTCTCGTCCTGGAAGACGAGGAGGACCGGGCGCAGCCGCTCGAAGGCCTCGCGCAGCCGGGTCAGTCCGGCCCAGGTCTGCATGTCCTTGACGGAGGCGGGCCCGAAGGCGGCGAGGTAGCGCAGCACGACCTCGTCCACGGGCTGCGCGGCGCCGGCGGGCTTCCCGAGCCAGCTCTCGACGGTGGTGAGCCGGACCTGGCCGCTGCGCCCCCATACGCCCCGCGGGGTGACCTGGACGAGCGGCAGCCGGCAGCGGGCGGCGACGGACAGGGACTGCGGGTCGGCGTCGGGCCATTCCTGGAGCAGTTCCTCGCGGATCTCGCCCATGGTGCGCGGCTCGCTCTCGACGAAGGCGCGGGCGCGCTCGGCGAGGTGGTCCAGATCCACTCCCGTGAGCCCCTTGCGGAAGTAGGTGACCTCGCGGTCGCGGGCGGGCTGGACGAGGGGCCTGAGGGTCAGGGCGTCGTGGGCGGTGTGCGTGTGGATCGTCGACCGCATGGTGACCATCCGGACGACCTCGCGGGATTCCATGAGCCCGGCCAGCTCGGCGGGCCGGAAGTCGGCGAGCCGGGCGTGCAGCTGGAAGTAGGGCGGCTTCACGTTCTGCGCCTGCAGCCCGAGCAGGTGCGCGACGGCGTCCCCCGCGGACATCTCGGCGCGGCTCAGCAGCAACTGGCGGGCGAGCGTGGCACGGTTCAGAGCGCGGGTGTCGAGTACGGGGTGTGTCGTCCTGGAAGCCATGGCAGCAAACTAGCCCTCCTTGCGGACAGATCCGGTCCGCAACCGCCATCCGAAGCGGGCCGGTAACCCCCCTGCCCGGCCCCGGCCGCCCCTTTCTCCCCTATATCCTGCCCCTTGCCCGTAAACACACGTTCGACCGGGAGCTGACCTGCGATGTCGGAGCGTCCAGACCGCCGCCCCTCGCCGTCCGCCGCGAAGCGCGCGGGGTGGCGGCGCCCCGCCGACCCGACCGGCACCACCCCTCCGGCAGGACCGCCGACCGGCCCGCGGCCCGCACCGGCGGCCCCCGCTCCCCCGAACCACCGCAGCGTGATCGACTCGGCCGTCTACCGCGACGGCCGCCGGATCGCCTCCCCGGCCAGCCTCGCCGACACCTTCCGGCAGCTGCGCGAGGAGCCCGAGGGGATGGCCTGGATCGGGCTGCACCGTCCGACCGAGCCCGAACTCCACTCGCTGGCGGCCGAGTTCAACCTCCACGAACTCGCCGTCGAGGACGCCCTGGAGGCCCACCAGCGCCCCAAACTGGAACGCTACGGCGACACCCTCTTCGTCGTCCTGCGCGCCGCCCGCTACCTCGACGCGCAGGAGGAGGTCGACTTCGCCGAGCTCCACATCTTCGTCGGCCCGGACTTCCTGATCACGGTCCGCCACGGGAGCGCCCCGGACCTCTCGGCGGTCCGCCGCCGGATGGAGGGCAACCCGGAACTCCTGTCCCTCGGCCCGGAGGCGGCCCTGTACGCCATCCTCGACGCGGTGGTCGACGGCTACGCCCCGGTCGTCGAGGGCGTCCAGACCGACATCGACGAGATCGAGACGGAGGTCTTCCGCGGCGACCCGGCGGTCTCCCGCCGCATCTACGAACTCTCCCGCGAGATGGTCGAGTTCCAACGCGCCACCCGCCCCCTGGTGGGCATGCTCCACGGCCTGATGGCGGGCTTCGCGAAGTACGGCACGGACGAGGAACTCCAGCGCTACCTCCGCGACGTGGCGGACCACGTGACGCACACGAGCGAGCGCGTCGACGGCTTCCGCCAGGCCCTCACGGAGATCCTGACGGTCAACGCCACCCTGGTCTCCCAACAACAGAACGCCGAGATGCGCGCCTTGGCCGAAGCGGGCTTCGAGCAGAACGAGGAGATCAAGAAGATCTCCTCCTGGGCCGCCATCCTGTTTGCACCCACACTCGTAGGAACCATCTACGGCATGAACTTCGAGGACATGCCGGAGCTGAAGTGGGCAGGCGGCTACCCCTTCGCAATCCTGCTGATGGCAGTGGTCTGCGTCAGCCTCTACGTCATCTTCAAGAAGCGCGACTGGCTCTAGCCAGCACATCCCAATCGGCGATCAACTTCGCTCTTGCGAACATATATAACCGGCCTGCCTGGCCCCCTGGGGAGAATCTGGGGAGAATGCGCACCCGACCCCACCGGGCTCTCCCCTGCGCCTTGGCGCCCCCCTCCCGCGCATCGGCGGCCTTCAGCAGAGCGGGACCCGCGTGGACGTCTGCCCATTAGCCGCCTCAGTGGCATTGCCACAGATGGCACTCCATACGTCACCCCTGAGGTGCAGCCCTTTACAAGGCGTCGCAGACCACTCAGAGTCGGACTGGGGCCAGCGGCTGGCTGGCCACCTCGGGGCAACTTCGCAGGGGCTCCTCTGGTGGCGAGTCCGCAATAGGCTGCCGGTCCTCTGCGATCCATCTGCCGGAGCCTGTTGCTGTACTCCCTCTACCAGCCGTCCGCCCCCTCGAAAGGACACCAGCGTAGTCTCGCCGCGATGAGAGCAATGGGCACGTAGGCTGAACGAGTGGCCGATCCTTCCCTTGCCCGAAGTGGCGTGAGACGTGCGAGCCCGTACTCGACGGGTGGCGGTGGCACCGTCTTGGAGCACCGCTATGGCGCGCTGCTGCTGAGCCATCTGCTCACCGCAGACCCCGTGGACGAGCTGGGGAACGATGTCACTCCGGACGAGGTCCACTTCCAGGCGAGTGCCTACAGCCCCGTGGACGACCTAATGTTGACCGGCCGTTCGGTGGACGGCACGCGGCGGCAGGTGTCGATCGGCGTCCGCCGGGACCCGTCGTTCGTAGCTAGCGACCAAACGACAGTAGAACTAATCGGTTCCTATCTCCAGGTGGTGCACGATCATCCAGAGGAGGTCGCCGAAGGACGTTGGCGACTAGCTCTCGTAGTTGCGAGTCCCAACACACACGTAAGACAGCTCAAGGAGCTGGCCGGCATCGCCCGGGACACGGTGAGTGAGCGTCTGTTCCGCATGGAAGTCTCCCACCCTGGGCGAACGAATCAGGGAGTACGGGAGCGACTGAGCCACTTCGACCACATGGTCGCCTCGGCCGCGGTGCACGCTGGTATCAACATGAGCGGAAGATCCCTCACCGAGCTGACATGGCGCGTGCTCGGCGCATTGCGGCTTCGGGAAGTCCGACTCGAAGGCGTCGACGAGGCGGACCGGGCGATGGCAGTAGGCCGGCTCCGGGGCGTCGTCAAGGCGGGTACCCCAGACGCCGCCGACCGGCTGTTCAGTCGGCTCTGCGAACTGGTGGGCCGATACGCACCGACAGCCGCGACAAAGACCGCCGATTCGCTGCGCCGGGACCTGATTGGCCTTCCTCTTGCTGGGCACTCCTCGGAAGACGGCGGCTCCGACAAGAGGGACGACTCAGAGGCGCGCCACCCAGCGGTGCGCTCCGACTACTTGGCTCAGGTCAGACGCATCGCTCCGCAGCAGCTGCTAGCTCGGGAAGCGGAACTAGCTGAGCTAGCAAGCTTCTGCACTGATCCCGATTCGGAATCGTACTTGTGGTGGCGGGCACAGGCATGGGCTGGCAAGTCAGCCCTACTGTCCACCTTCGTGTTGGATCCTGAGCTTGTTCCGCTTTGGCGGACACCTTTGGTGTGGTGGTCAGGCCGCGAGGGTGGTCTCGTATTCGGCGGGGCT
>NZ_JBGBPT010000178.1:0-4730 GCF_041106355.1 Streptomyces sp. BF23-19
CGGTGGCGATGCGCTCCTCGTTGGCGCGCATCTTCTTGATCAGCACGTCGAGGCCGCGCGCGGACAGGATGCGGTCGGCGGGCGGCGGTGTGCCGGGTACCCGGTGCGCGGCGACGGGCGCGCGGCACTCGGCGCGGCACTCAGTAGGAGGAAATGCCCTCGGGCACGGTCGCCGAGATCGCCGTGGACAGTCCGACCAGCATCCCCGCATCCGTGGCATGCTCCTTGTCGACCTGGACCTCGGTGTAGGCCAGCCGCATCCCGGTGGTGAACCGGAACCCGCCCGAACCGTCGCCGAGCTTCTCCAGCAGCCAGGCCACGCCGTTCACGTGGACGCCGTCCTGCTTCGGATCGAGCATCTTGGGGGGCTTGGGGATACCGCACCGCAGTACGATCGCCGAACCGCCCCACGCGGCGGTCAGATCGGATTCCGGTTCGGTTCGGGTCCGCGCCAGGCCGGCCACCTTCTCCGGGAGCTCCTTGTGCAGTGCCGCACAGAGCCGCGCGACGTCGTCGGGCGGCGTGGGCGGAGGAGCCAACCGGGCTTCGGATCCGCCCGGAGAGCACGCCGCGACGGCCAGGAGGGCCATCGAGGCGGGCAGGGCCGACAGGGCGCGGACACGCAGGGGCCGGTGGTGGAGGGACATCACCGGCCAAGAGTAGACGGGGGCTACAGATGGACCACCGGGCAGGTCAAGGTGCGGGTGATCCCCTCCACCTGTTGGACCTTGGCGACGACCATACGGCCGAGGTCGTCCACGGTGTCGGCCTGGGCGCGCACGATCACGTCGTACGGGCCCGTCACGTCTTCGGCCTGGATCACCCCCGGGATCTGGCCGATGGACTCGGCGACGAACGACGCCTTGCCCACTTCGGTCTGGATAAGGATGTACGCCTGTACCACGGAACCTCCAGGGCGGCCACGAGGATCATTTCCCCTAACCTTCGGGTGGGCCCCACACGATTGAACGGGCCGGGGGAAGAAGGGACGCCACGGTACCGCGTCGCCGTGCGCCGCGGGGAGACCCGCGGGCCCGGCGCCACGCACAGCGGGGCGTACGGAGAGCAGAAGTTGACGTATCTGTTGACGGTACCCAGAGCTGAGACGGCTCGCGACCGCAAGCGGACTGGGCAAGAAGGGGCACAGCGATGAAGGGCACTGTCGGCGAGCTGGGGGAGTTCGGGCTGATCAGGGAGCTCACCTCACGGCTCACCACCACCCCGGCGGTCCGGCTCGGACCGGGCGACGACGCCGCGGTGGTGTCCGCCCCCGACCGGCGGGTCGTGGCGAGCACCGACATCCTGCTGGAGGGCCGGCATTTCCGGCGCGACTGGTCCACGGCCTACGACGTGGGCCGCAAGGCCGCCGCGCAGAACCTCGCCGACATCGCCGCCATGGGCGCGGTGCCGACCGCGCTGCTGCTCGGCCTCGTCGTCCCCGCCGAACTGCCGGTCACCTGGCCCACCGAGCTGATGGACGGGATCCGCGACGAGTGCCAGGTCGCCGGCGCGGCCGTGGTCGGCGGGGACGTCGTCCGCGGGGACGTCATCACCGTCGCCATCACCGCCCTCGGCGACCTGCGCAACCACGAGCCCGTCCTGCGCTCCGGCGCCCAGCCCGGCGACGTCGTCGCCGTCACCGGCTGGCTCGGCTGGTCCGCGGCCGGATTCGCCGTGCTCTCGCGCGGCTTCCGCTCCCCGCGGGCCTTCGTCGAGGCGCACCGGCGCCCCGAGCCGCCGTACCACGCGGGCCCCGCCGCCGCCGGACTCGGCGCCACCGCCATGACCGACGTCAGCGACGGCCTGATCGCCGACCTCGGGCACATCGCCGACGCCAGCAAGGTACGGATCGACCTGCGCTCGGCGGCCGTCGACATCCCGACCCAGATGCACGACATCGGACAGGCCGTCGGCGTGGACCCGCTGCAGTGGGTGCTCACCGGGGGAGAGGACCACGCGATCGTGGCGACCTTCCCGCCCGACGTGAAGCTCCCCGCCCGCTGGAAGGTCATCGGCGAGGTGCTCAACCGCTCCGCGCTGCCCCAGGTGACCGTCGACGGCGCGCCCTGGACCAGCACCGGCGGCTGGGACCACTTCGGGGCCGACCCGGCCGCCCAGGACGGCACGCTGTGAGCACCGCCCCGCCGCTGTGCCTGACCGTCGCCGGATCCGACTCCGGCGGCGGCGCGGGCATCCAGGCCGACCTCAAGACCATGCTGGCGCTCGGGGTGCACGGCATGAGCGTGGTGACCGCCGTGACGGCGCAGAACTCGCTCGGGGTACGGGGAGTCTGGGAACTGCCCGCCGACGCCGTCACGGCCCAGTACCGGGCCGTCGTGGACGACATCGGGGTCCAGGCCGTGAAGACCGGGATGCTCTCCTCCGCCGTCCTGGTGGAGACGGTGGCCGCGCTGCTGGCGGACACCCGGGCCCCGGCCGTCGTGGACCCGGTCGGGGTCTCCAAGCACGGGGACGCGCTGCTCGCCGCCTCGGCGTTGGAGGCCGTGCGCAAGGAGCTGCTGCCACGGGCCACGGTGGCCACGCCCAACCTGGACGAGGTGGCCCAGCTCACGGGTGTGGTGGTGGAGACCGAGGACGACATGCGGCGGGCCGCCGACGCGATCCTCGGCCACGGTCCGCGGTGGGCGCTGATCAAGGGCGGACACCTCGCGGCACACGGCCACGAGGCGGTGGACCTGCTCACCGACGGCACCGAGGAACGGTGGCTGCGCGCCCGGCGTCACGACAACCGGCACACCCACGGCACGGGCTGCACCCTCGCTTCCGCGATCGCGGCGGGCCTGGCCAGAGGACTGACCGTGCCGGAGGCCGTCACGGCCGCCAAGGAGTACGTCACGGGCGCCATCGCCGCCGGCTTCGCGCTCGGCGGGGGCATCGGCCCGGTGGATCACGCCTGGCAGTGGCGCTGAACCCGCTGCGACAGCCGGCCCGGCCCTCGGCCGGGCCCCCGGACAAGGCAAAAGGCCGGTTCACCAGAGGTGAACTGGCCTTTTTGGCAACCGAAAAGGGCTGCGCTACGACGGGAGGCGTCAGCGCGAGACCTTGCCGGCCTTGATGCACGAGGTGCAGGCGTTGAGGCGCTTCGGCGTCCCATTGACCACGGCACGGACGCGCTGGATGTTCGGGTTCCAGCGACGCGAGGTGCGGCGGTGCGAAAATGAGATGTTGTTGCCGAAGCTCGGCCCCTTGGCGCAAACGTCGCAGTTGGCAGCCACAGGTCACTCCAAGACTTCAGATGCAATTACAGTGAAACCGGCGCACCGGATTCAGAGGTCTGAAGTGGTTTGCCGGGGGAATGGCCCGACTCTCGCCGGGCAACCGGAGCAGCATACAACGACTGCGTCCGTCCAAGAAAACTACCACGGCCGCCGCTGCCCCCGCCCCGCGGTCCCGACGCCCGGGCGGTCCTTCGTTACCCTGCGGTGAACCCTGGCCCGCACAAGGAGGAACGCCCGGTGCCGCACGAGCCTCAGCCGCAGCCCGCCGACGAGCTCGACGCCGAAGCGGTGCGCACCTGGAGCTCACTCGCCCTGGCCGCACTGGGCCGGGCCCGCGAGGACATCGACGCGATCAACGTCTACCCGGTCGCCGACGCGGACACCGGCACCAACCTCTACCTCACCGCCGAATCGGCCGACCGCGGCCTCGCCGACGCCTTCCCCGAGGTGACCGACGGCACAGCGCGGACCACCTCCCTGGCCGAGGCCGTACGGGCCTGGGCGCACGGGGCGCTGGTGGGAGCCCGCGGGAACTCCGGGACGATCCTGGCGCAGCTGCTGCGCGGAGTGGCCGACGTACTCGGCGACCAACCCGCCGAGCGGGCCGAACCGGGGGAGCAGGGCCCCGGCGGGCTGCTGGCCCGCGCGCTCACCCGGGCCGCGGAGGAGGCGTACGCGGCCGTCGCGCACCCGGTGGAGGGCACCATGCTCACCGTCGCCGGCGCCGCCGCCCGGGCCGGCGAGGCGGCCGGAGCCGCCGCCGGGACCGCGGTCGAGGTGGCCCGCGCCGCCTACGACGGAGCCCGCGCCGCCCTGGCCGAGACCCCCGGGCAGCTGGCCGCACTGGGCCGGGCCGGGGTCGTCGACGCCGGGGGCTGCGGGCTGGTCGTCGTCTTCGGCGCCCTGTGGCAGGCGCTGTCCGGCCAGGAGCCGGCCGCCGAACCGGTCCGCGGCCGCGCGGTACCCGTACCGCAGTCGCCGGACCCCTGCGCACAGGAGGAGGACGGGCCCGCGTACGAGGTGATCTACCTGCTGGAGGCCTCCGAGGCGGCCGTCGGCGAACTGCGCGAACGCCTCGACGGGCTCGGCGACTCGCTGGTCGTGGTCGGTGGCGACGGACTGTGGAACGTCCACGTCCACGTCGACGACCCCGGCGCCGCCGTGGAGGCCGGAGTCGTGGCCGGGCGGCCCTACCGGATACGGATCACCCACTTCGGGGACGAACGCCGCCGGGCGCGCGGCGAGCGCGCCCAGCGGGCCGTGGTCGCCGTCGTCCCCGGCGAGGGACTGGCCGGACTGTGCGGGGAGGCGGGAGCGACCACCGTTCTCGCGCGCCCCGGGGAGCCGCCGGCCGTCGCCGAACTCCTCGACGCGGTCCGCCGCGCGCACGCCCGCGAGGTGGTGCTGCTGCAGGGCGGCGCCGACACCATCTTGGCGCCGTGCTTGGCGATGCCGCCGGCCTCGTAGTCCTTGCCGACCATGAAGCCGGAG
>NZ_JBGBPT010000179.1:0-4637 GCF_041106355.1 Streptomyces sp. BF23-19
CGCGTACCGCAGGTGCGGTACGCGCGGGGCCGCGCATAGTCCCTGAGAAGGTGGGCGGTTCCGCCTGTGGGTGCTCGGAGCCCGGCGAACGGGCCCATAGGGTTGCCCGTATGAAGCTCCGAATGCCCCGGCGCCGCCGAGACCGTCTGCTGGCGGGCGCCGCCGCGCTCGCGGTCGTGGCGGGGGCCGGTACGTGGACGGCCGCGTCCGCGACCGGTGACGAACCCGCCGTGCACCGCCAGGACCAAGTCATGAACATGCCCGGCGCCGGGATCGACACCTCCTATTTCACCGCGGGCGGCGGCGGGGAAAAACGTCCCGCCGTACTCCTCGGGCACGGTTTCGGCGGCAGCAAGGACGACGTCCGCGAGCAGGCCGAGCGCCTCGCCCGGGACGGGTACGCCGTCCTGACCTGGTCGGCGCGCGGCTTCGGCCGTTCCGAGGGCCGGATCGGTCTGAACGACCCCGCGTACGAGGTCAAGGACGTCTCCCGGCTGATCGACTGGCTCGCCGCCCGGCCCGAGGTGAAGCTCGACGCGGCCGGAGACCCACGCGTCGGCGTCTCCGGCGCCTCCTACGGCGGCGCGATCTCGCTGCTCGCCGCCGGTCACGACCCGCGGGTCGACGCGATCGCGCCGCAGATCACCTACTGGAACCTCGCGGACTCCCTCTTCCCGAACGGCGTCTTCAAGAAGCTCTGGTCCGGCATCTTCTTCACCAGCGGCTCGACGGACGGGATGCAGCAGGCCCCGCGCGGCCCGCGACCGGAAGGGGCGACAGCGCCCGGTTGCGGGCGGTTCCAGCCCGAGCTCTGCGCGATGTACGAACGCGTCGCGGTGGCGGGCAAGCCCGATGCCGAGGCCCGCGCCCTGCTGGAGCAGCGCAGTCCGTCGGCCGTCGGCGACCGGATCAAGGTGCCGACGCTGATCGTCCAGGGCCAGGACGACTCCCTCTTCCCGCTGGACCAGGCCGATGCCATGGCCAAGGCCATCGCGGCGAACGGCGCGCCCGTGTCCGTGGACTGGGCGGCCGGCGGGCACGACGGCGGCATGCGCGAGGCCGACCGGACCGAGGCCCGCGTGGCCTCCTGGTTCGACCGCCACCTCAAGGGGGACGAGGGCGCCGACACCGGCCCGGCGTTCCGGGTCACCCGATCCGGAGGCATCGACTCCACCGACGGCGAGGTCACCCTGCGCGGCGCGACCGGCGACCGGTACCCCGGGCTGGAATCGGGCCAGCGCGAGTTCGCCCTGACGGGACCGGAGCAGACCTTCGCCAATCCGGCGGGCGGCGCGCCGCCCGCCTTGTCCTCGCTGCCGGGCATCGGTGGGCAGCTGGCCGCCTTCGGGGCCGGGCTCTCACTGGACTTCCCCGGCCAGAACGCCCGGTTCGATTCGGCGCCGCTGACCGAGGACCTGCGTATCACCGGCACCCCGACCCTCACCCTGAAGGTGAGGTCGACAGCTGCCGACGGCTCGGCCGTCCTGTTCGGCAAGGTGTACGACGTCGGGCCCGACGGCCGGCAGCAGGTGCTGCCGAGCCAACTGGTCGCACCGGTGCGGGTGGAGAACGGGCAGGAGGGCACGACCGTGCGCCTGCGGTTGCCCGCGATCGACCACGAGGTCGTGGCCGGACACCGGCTGCGGCTGGTGGTCGCCGCGACCGACCTCGGCTACGCGACCCCGGCCGCGCCGGCCACCTACACCGTCGGCGCGCAGGGCCCGCTGGCCGTGCCCGTCGCCGCCCAGGTGCGGACCGCCGCGACCGGCACGCCCGCCTGGACCTGGTGGCTGCCGCTGGGCGCGGTGGCCCTGGCCGCGGCGCTGCTCGGGATCCGACGGCCCGGCCGAGGCTCCGCGGGGCCGCGGTCCGGCACACCGCGGCCGGACCCCGCACTGGCCGACGTACCCCTGGAGATCACCGGACTGACGAAGCGGTACGCGAAGGCGCAGGACCGGTACGCGGTGCGCGACCTGTCCTTCCGCGTCGAGAAGGGGCAGGTACTGGGACTGCTCGGGCCCAACGGCGCCGGGAAGACCACCACCCTGCGGATGCTGATGGGGCTGATCTCCCCGGACGCCGGGGAGATCCGGGTCTTCGGCCACGCGGTACGGGCCGGGGCGCCCGTGCTGTCGCGGGTCGGGGCCTTCGTGGAGGGTGCCGGGTTCCTCCCGCACCTGACGGGCCGCGCCAATCTGGAGCTGTACTGGCAGGCCACCGGCCGCCCGGCCGAGGACTCGCACATGGCCGAGGCCCTGGAGATCGCCGGCCTCGGCGACGCGCTCGAGCGCGCGGTACGCACGTACTCGCAGGGCATGCGCCAGCGCCTCGCGATCGCGCAGGCCATGCTCGGGATGCCGGACCTGCTGATCCTCGACGAACCGACGAACGGTCTGGACCCGCCGCAGATCCGGGAGATGCGGGACGTGATGATCCGCTACGCCGCGGGAGGGCGGACGGTCATCGTCTCCAGCCACCTGCTGTCGGAGGTGGAACAGTCCTGCACGCACCTGGTGGTCATGGACCGCGGGCAGCGGGTCGCGGCGGGCGAGGTCGCCGAGATCACCGGCGGCGGGGACACCCTGCTGGTGACCCTGGCGGAGCCGGTGGACGAGGTGTGCGTCGAGAAGGTGGCGGCGCTGGAGGGAGTGGGTTCCGTGGTGGCCGCCGACGACGGGCTGCTCGTACGGCTCGAAGGCGCGACGGCCGCGGGTCTGATCGCCGAACTGGTACGGCTGGAGGTGCCGGTGAGCGGGGTAGGACCGCACCGGCGACTGGAGGACGCGTTCCTCACCCTGATCGGAGGTGCGGCGTGAGTACGGCGACGACGGTGCGGGAGGTGGCTCCGGGCTACCGGGCGAGCCGTACGCTCCCGCTGCGCGTGGAGGCGCTGCGGCAGTGGCGCCGGCGGCGGACGCTGGTGATGGCCGGGGTGCTGGCCGCACTGCCGTTCATCCTGATGATCGCGTTCGCGGTGGGCGGCGGACCGGGCAGCCGGGGCGGTGGGAACGGCCGGGTCACCCTGATCGACACGGCCACGGCGTCGGGGGCGAACTTCGCCGCGACCTGCCTGTTCGTCTCGGCCGGTTTCCTGCTGGTGGTGCCGGTGGCCCTGTTCTGCGGGGACACCGTGGCCTCGGAGGCGAGCTGGTCCTCGCTGCGCTACCTGCTCGCCTCGCCGGTGCCGCGGGCGCGGCTGCTGTGGAGCAAGCTGGTGGTGGCGCTGGGCTTCAGCCTGGCGGCGATGGTGCTGCTGCCGGTGGTGGCGCTCGCGGCGGGCACGGCCGCGTACGGATGGGGGCCGCTGAAGCTCCCGACGGGCAGGGCGCTGGCGGCCGCGGACACCGTGCCGCGGCTCGCGCTGGTGGTGGCCTTCATCTTCGTGTCGCAGCTGGTCACGGCGGGCCTGGCGTTCTGGCTGTCGACCCGGACGGACGCGCCGCTGGGCGCGGTGGGCGGGGCGGTCGGGCTGACGATCGTCGGCAATGTGCTGGACGCGGTGACCGCGCTCGGCTCGTGGCGGGAGTTCCTGCCGGCGCACTGGCAGTTCGCGTGGGCGGACGCCCTGCAGCCGCAGCTGGAGTGGGGCGGGATGGTCAAGGGGGCGGTGGTGTCGGCGTCGTACGCGCTGGTGCTGTTCGCGCTCGCCTTCCGCGGGTTCTCCCGCAAGGACATCGTGTCCTGAGCCGGCACGGACGGCCCACGGCTCGCGGGGCGTGGGCCGTGGGCCGTCCGTGGCAAAGCGGCCGCGCCCGTGTGTGGCTGCGGTCCGCACGCCCCCGGCACGATGAACAATCGCGGTCATCACGACCGAGGGGTACCGCCCATGCACACAGCAGGACCTCCGGCCCGCAGGGCCGTGCTGACCGGTGGCCTCGCGGCCGCCGCCGTCGCCGTCGGGCTCGCGGGATGCTCCTCGCCGCGCGTGCCGAGGGAGACGACCGCCGCGCCCGAGCCGCGGCCGGACACGCCGAAAGCCGCGTTCGCCCGCCTGATGGAGGGCAACGCGCGCTGGGTGAGCGGGGACCTGGACCACCCCGACCGGGATCCCGAGCGGCGCGAACTCGTGGCCGAGGCGCAGGACCCGTTCGGCGTGGTCCTCACCTGCATCGACTCCCGCGTGGCGCCCGAGCTCGTCTTCGACACCGGGCTCGGCGATCTGTACGTCCTGCGCACGGGCGGGCAGGCGATCGGCCCGGTGGTCACCGGTTCCGTCGAGTACGGGCCGATGACGGGCGGCACCCCGCTGATCGTCGTGCTCGGGCACCAGCGCTGCGGCGCCGTCGAAGCCGCCTACAAGTCGCTGCAGGACGGCACGCCCCTGCCCGGGAACCTCCAGGCGATCGTGAAGGCGCTGGGACCGGCGTACCTGCTGACGGTCGAGAACCCGGGCGCCGACCCGGTCGACACCATGATCCACCAGCAGATCCGGGTCACCGCGGACGGTCTGCGCGCCAACTCCGACCTGGCGCCCCTCGTGGAGAAGGGCGCCCTGGCCGTCGTCGGCGCCTACTACTCCCTGGACACCGGCAAGGTGGACGTCCTGACGGGCGCACCGGTCTAGGTGTATTGACTCGCAGGGTTGTTGACTCGGCTGATGGGTGGGTGTCCGTCGAGTGCGGTGTGGCAGCGGTGGT
>NZ_JBGBPT010000180.1:0-4451 GCF_041106355.1 Streptomyces sp. BF23-19
GGGCGCCCCTCCGCCTTGCGAGGCACCGCACCGGACGACCCGGGCTCACCCGACAAGATCCGGAAGAGACGGCCTAGTGCCGTGACCCGGTGGACCTTTCCGGTCACAGCACTAGGGTGCGCCCATGGCGAAGAAGGCGATGACGAAGAAGTACGCGGCCCTGCTGCGCGGGATCAATGTCGGCGGGAACAAGAAGGTCCCGATGGCGGAGCTGCGTTCGGTGCTGGAGGGGCTCGGCCACGGCGATGTGCGGACGTACCTGCAGAGCGGCAACGCCGTCTTCAGCAGCGCGCGGCAGGACCCGACGGCCCTCGCCCGAGAACTGGAGGCGGCCATCAAGGCGCACTTCGGCTTCCGCGTGGCGTGCCTGGTACTGGACGGCGCGTACCTGCGCGGCGTCGCCGAAGCCTGTCCGTTCCCGGCCGCGGAGCTGGAGGGCAAGCAGCTGCACGTCACCTTCTGCTCCGAACAGCCCGGCCCGGAACGCTTCGCCGCGCTCGACGAGGCGGCGTACCTTCCCGAGGAGTACCGGATCGGTGACCGCGTCGTGTACCTCCACGTCCCCGAGGGCCTGGGTCGCTCCAAGCTCGCCGAGGCCCTCGCCAAGCCCGCCGTCGTCAAGGGACTCGACGTGACCACCCGCAACTGGAACACCGTCGCCAAGCTCGTGGAGCTGACCGGGGCCTGACCGGGGCCTGAACGGTGCCCGACCGCGGGTTCGGCGGCCGCAGCGCCGTCCGACTCGACCTCGACTTCCACCGGGAGGGCGCGACCACCCGGCCCCCGCGCCGTACGCGGCGGCCGCCGGAAGTCGCTCCTTCGTTCGCCCCGCCCCGGCGGTCACACAGGCGGCCCGATGTGCCAGGCTCGGGGCATGCGTTACATCATCATCGGCGCGGGCGCGGTCGGCGCCACCATCGGCGGACGGCTCGCGGAGGCGGGCGGCGAGGTCGTACTCGTCGCCCGCGGCGCGCACGCGCAGGCCCTGCGGGCCGAGGGGCTGCGGCTCACGACGGCCGACGGGACCCGGGTCCACCGACTGCCCGTGGTCACCGGACCGGACGAACTGGGTGAACTGCGCCCCGACGACGTGCTGCTGCTGTCCGTGAAGACCCAGGACGCCATCGCCGCGCTCGACGCGTGGGGCGACGCGGAGGTCGCGGGCGGCGGTACGGCCGCACAGCGGCTGCCGGTGCTGTGCGCGCAGAACGGTGTGGAGAGCGAGCGGCTGGCGCTACGGCGCTTCGCGCGCGTGTACGGGGTGTGCGTATGGCTGCCCGCCACCTTCCTGGAGCCGGGCGTGGTCTCGGCGCTGTGCGCGCCGCTGACCGGCGTCCTGCACGTGGGCCGGGCCGCGGGCGGCACGGACGCCCTGGCCCGGTCCGTCGCGGCGGACCTCGCCAAGGCCGGCTTCGGGGCGCCGGCGGCCCCGGACGTGATGCGCTGGAAGTACGCGAAGCTGCTGGGGAACCTGGGCAACGCGATCCAGGCGACCACCGGACCGGAGCCGGACCCGGCGAAGGCGGCGCTGCTGCTGCGGGCCGTCCGCGAGGGCAAGGCCGCCTTCCGGGCCGCCGGCGTCCCGTACGCCTCGGACGCCGAGCAGGCGCTGGCCCGCGACGGCAAGGTGGAGCAGCCGGCCGGCGTGCGGGGCGGCTCGTCCTGGCAGAGCCTGGCGCGGGGTACGGGCTCGGTGGAGGCGGACTACCTCAACGGGGAGATCTCCCTGCTGGGCCGGCTGCACGGGGTGCCGACACCGGTCAACGACGTCCTGCGGCACGCGGCGAACATCTTCGCCCGGGAGGGCCTGCCGCCGGGCGCGATGTCCATCGAGGACCTCACCGCCCTGGCCGACGAGGCCGCGGCCCGCGCGTAGCGCGCCGGCGTTTGGCCGCGGCGGGTCAGGCCGTCAGGGCCGGCAGCCGGGCGGGCGCCGTCGCGGCCGCGTCGAAGCGGCGCAGCAGCAGTCGGGCCAGTTCCGGGGCCGCGCCCAGGACGTCCGCGACGACGTCCGCGCCCGCGGCCTCGGCGCCGGCCGCGATACGGTCCGGGAGCCGGCCCGGGGCGATGACGTACGGGGCCACCGCCACCCGCTCGAAGCCCTCGGCGCGCAGGGCCCGTACGGCGTCCTCCGTACGGGGCAGTGCGGCGGAGGCGAACGCAGGCCGCACGGCACACCAACCGGTGCGCCGCCACTCCCGCGCGGTTTCAGCGATCACTGCGATCGCCTCCGGGTCCGTGGAGCCGGCGGACGCGAGCACCACGGCGGTGGTGGCGCGGTCCGCCGGGGTGAGGCCGGCTTCGGAGAGCCGGCGTTCGAGGGCGGTCAGCAGGAGCGGGGACGGTCCGAGGACGTCCGCCACCCGCACCGACAGCCCCGGCAGGCGCGAGGTCGACTCGGCGAGCGCCGCCGGGATGTCGGACTTCGCGTGGAAGGCGCGGGTCAGCAGCAGCGGGAGCGCCACGACCTCCCGTACGCCGGACAGGTAGAGCGAGGACAGGGCCTGCCCCACCGTCGGGGTGTTGAAGTCGAGGAAGGCCGTCTCCACGCGCAGCCCCGGCCGCAGCGCCCGCACCCGCCCGGTGAGGGCGTGCACGGTCGCCGCGTGCCGCGGATCGCGGCTGCCGTGGGCGATGACCAGGAGGGCGCGGGACATGGCGATCAGCTCTTCGCCAGCAGGCCGCGGCTGCGCAGCACCCACCGCTCGACCGGGCTGAAGATCAGCAGGTCGATGGCGATGCCGACCACCAGGATCAGGATGATCGCGAGGAACACGCCCGGCAGGTCGATGTTGTTGCGGCCGTTCTCCAGCAGCTGGCCGAGGCCCAGGCCCAGGTCCGGTGAGGAGGCGATGATCTCGGCGGCCATCAGCGAGCGCCAGGAGAAGGCCCAGCCCTGCTTCAGGCCGGCCAGGTAGCCGGGCAGTGCGGCCGGCATGACGATGTGCCGGGCCCCGGCCAGGCCGGTGGCGCCCAGGGTGCGGCCGGCCCGCAGGTACAGCGGCGGGATCTGGTCGATGCCGGAGACGAGGCCGTTGGCGATGGACGGGACGGCGCCCAGCAGGATCACCGTGAACATCATCGCGTCGTTCAGGCCGAACCACAGGACGGCCGGCGGCACCCAGGCCACCGACGGCAGCGACTGCAGGCCCTGCAGGATCGGGCCGATCGCGGCACGGACGAACTTCACCCGGGCGACGAGCAGACCGAGCGGAGTACCGATGGCCAGGGCCAGCAGGAAGCCGAGCAGACCGCGGGAGACGCTGGTCCAGATGACCTCCAGCAGCGTGCCCTTGACCCACATGTCGGACAGGCTGTCCCACACCGCGGACAGCGCTGGCAGCTTGGTCTCCTCGGCGACGTGCGTCGCGACGAGGACCTGCCAGACCAGGAGGACCAGGCTCACGGCCAGGACCGGCGGGAAGACCTTCTTGACGAGGATCTCGCGGATCGGGGTGCGGTGGGTCTGGACCGCGTCGAGGGCGTCGAGGCCCGCCTCCAGGCCGGCCAGGTCGTCGGTCTTGCCCGTGGCCTTCGAAGTGATGTCAGTGCTGGCCATGGCGGCGGATCTCCCCACGCAGGTGTTCAGTGATCTCCAGGGACAGTTCCGCGACGTCCGCGTCCTCGATGCGGCGCGGCTGCGGGATGTCCACGGTCCATTCCTTCGCGATCCGGCCGGGCCGGGAGGAGAGCAGGACCACGCGCTGGGCGAGGCGGACGGCCTCGCGCACGTTGTGGGTGACGAAGAGGACGGACAGCCCGGTCTCCGCCCAGATGCGGGTGAGCTCGCCGTGCAGCACGTCCCGAGTGATGGCGTCGAGGGCCGCGAACGGCTCGTCCATCAGCAGCAACCGGCTGTCCTGGGCGAGCGCCCGGGCCAGGGCCACGCGCTGGCGCATGCCGCCGGACAGCTCGTGCACGCGCTTGCCGTACGCGCCGCCGAGGCGGACCAGCTCCAGCAGCCGCTCGGCCTCCGGGCGGCGCTCGGCCTTGGCCACCCCGCGCAGGCGCAGGGCGAGTTCGATGTTCTTGCCCGCGGTCAGCCACGGGAAGAGGGCGTGCTCCTGGAACATCAGGGCCGGACGGCCGCCGGGGGTCTCGATGGACCCCGCGGACGGCTTGTCCAGACCCGCGACCAGGTTCAGCAGCGTGGATTTGCCACACCCCGAGGCACCCAGGATGGTGACGAACTCGCCGGGAGCGACATCGAGGCTGATGTCGTCCAGGACGAGCTGCGATCCGGCCGGGCCGGAGAAGGACTTCGAGACGTGCTCGATGCGGGCAGCGTGCGTCTGCTCCGCGACGGAGCCCTCGGCAGCCTTGGCAAGCGTGGTGGCCATGGTCGTCACCTCCTGGGATTGCTGGACAGCGGGGTTACTTGGCGCCGAGGCCGGCGTCGGAGACCTCGGGCTTGCCGGCGGCCTTGAGGACCTTGTTCAGGAGTGTGAGGT
>NZ_JBGBPT010000181.1:0-3976 GCF_041106355.1 Streptomyces sp. BF23-19
GGATCCCATGGATCCGGGCCTTCGTCATGTCCGGGACGGACACGCGGTAGCCGGGGAGGGTGACTTGTGGGTGGAGCGTGTTTGACTTACCTCACTGTGGGCATGTCGACAAAACGCTGTAGTGACCTCACTGGCTGCGACATACCAGGTGTACGCGGGTAGCAGGTGATGCGACGATGGGATTTATGGGGGACAGGTCAACTCTGCTGGAGACAGGGCGGTTTGTGAGGGCGGAGTCCGGAACGGGCACAGAGGCCGAGGGGGCGGCTCCGGTCGTCGACGCGCAGACCGCACTGACCGATGCGGACTTCTTGGACAAGCACAGCGCTGAGGAGATGTTCGCCGAGACCGACGCGGCGAGCGACGCCGAGCTGGAAGCCCGGCACCGGGTGGCCGCCGACAAGGGCGACCCCGGAGCCATGAGCGTGCTCGGTGCGCTGCTGCTGCGCCGCGGCGACCTCGATGGTGCGGAACCCTACCTGCGGGGAGCCACGGGCGAAGGGGACCGCGCCGCCGCGAACAACCTCGGCGTGCTGCTCCACCAGCGGGGATACCCCGAGGACGCGGCCGGCTGGTGGCGGGTCGCCGCCGTCGCCGGATCGGCCCCCGCCGCGCACGCCCTCGGCCGCTACTTCCGTGAGCGCGGGGACGAGCCCGCCGCCGAGTACTGGATGCGGCAGGCGGCCGAGTCCGGCCACGCGCTGGGCGCGTACGGGCTGGCGGACCTGCTGGAGCACCGCGGTGACAAGGGTGTCGAGCGGTGGTTCCGCGCTGCCGCCGAACAGGGGCACCGCGAAGCCGCGTACCGGCTGGCGAGGCACCTGCGCAAGGGCGACCCCACCGAGGCCGAGCAGTGGTACCGGCAGGCCGCCGCGCGCGGGCACCGGCGCGCCGCCCTGCACCTGGGCGCCCTGCTGGAGGCGCGCGGCGAGCTCAAGGAGGCCGGGCGCTGGTACCTGACCTCCGCCAAGCAGGGGGAGGCGCGTGCGGCCTGCGCGCTCGGCTTCCTGCTGCGCGACGCCGGTGACGAGGAGAGCGCCGCCGTGTGGTGGCACCGGGCGGCGCAGGACGGCGACGGCAACGCCGCCAACGCACTGGGCGCGCTGCACGCCGCACGTGGCGAGACCCAGACCGCGGAGCGCTGGTATCGGACCGCCATGGACGCGGGCGATCAAAACGGGGCGTACAACCTTGCACTGCTGTGCGTCGCACAGGACCGCACCGCGCAGGCCGAGCAGTGGTACCGGCGCGCCGCCTACGCCGGGCACCGCGAGGCGGCCAACGCGCTCGCGATCCTGCTGCTCCAGGGCGGGGACGCGGCGGGCGCGGAGCCGTGGTTCTCGAAGGCGGCCGAGGCGGGCAGCGTCGACGCGGCCTTCAACCTCGGGATCCTGTTCGCCAGCCGGGACGAGGACCGGACGGCGCTGAAGTGGTACGAGCGGGCGGCGTCCGCCGGCCACACCGACGCGGCGCTGCAGGTCGGCATCGCGCTGGTGCGGGACGGCGAGGACCGGGCGGCCGAGCGGCACCTGCGCTGCGCGGCCGGCGGCGGCAGCGCCGAGGCGGCGTTCCGCCTGGCCGCGCTGCTGGAGTCGCTGGCCCCGCCGCCGGAGCCGGTGGCCCTGGGCGAGCCCGTGGGCGGCGCCCCGCGCACCGAGAGTGAGGAGTGGTACGAGCGGGCCGCCGAGCTGGGGCACCGCCGGGCCCAGGTACGGGTCGGCATGCTGGCCGCGGCCCGCGGCGACCTGGCGGTCGCCGCGCGCTGGTACCGGGAGGCGGCCGAGGCCGGCTCCCGCAACGGCGCCTTCAACCTCGGGCTGCTGCTGGCCCGTGAGGGGAACGAGCCGGAGGCCGCCCTGTGGTGGACCCGCGCGGCGGTGGCGGGCCACGGCCGCGCCGCCCTGCGCCTCGGCCTCCTGGCGGCCCGCCACGGGGACCTCGCGGAGGGCCAGAAGTGGTGCGTGCGCGCCATGGAACTGGGCCCGGCCGAGGTCTCGCAGCGCGCGGCCCGACTCCGCGAGGCCCTGGCCGAGGAACTCTCGGCCTAGGCCGAGAGGCCCCGTCCCGCTGCCGCCTCTCAGCGGTAGAGCCAGGAGGTGGAGCGGGCGTAGACGTGCCGGAAGGCGAGCGGCATCAGCAGGTCGTTGACGCGGCGCTGCACCGTGCCCGGGGTCTTCGAGTCGCGGTTGGTCGCCGCGGCCCGGGTCATCCGGGCCACCCGGGGGCGCCGTACGCGGGTGTACTCGGCCAGGGCGCCGGCCACGTCCGGCACCTGCGCCACGCAGCGCGCCAAGGCCACCGCGTCCTCGATCGCCATCGACGCGCCCTGCCCGGCCCCGACCGGGTGGGCGGCGTCGCCGATCAGCACGGTGCGCCCGTCGTGCCAGACGGGCACGTCCGCCAGCCGGTGCATCGGCATCGGGCGGTCGACGCGGGTCGCCGCCCGGATCAGGGAGAGCGGCAGCTCCTCCTTGCCGTACAGCTCCGCCAGCAGGCCCTGTGTGACCTCCGCCGGGTCCGGGGGCTCCGGTGCGGGTACCTGGGCCGACCACCAGACCGTGCCGTCCGTCGCCGGGACGCAGAGGAACGCCCCGCGCCGGCCGAAGACGAAGTGGTAGGTGCCGGGCGTGAGGTGCACGCCCTCGGAGACCCCCGACACGCTGTAGAGCCCGGCGTACCGCACCGGTGGCGCCGCCGGGTCCAGCGCCGAGCGGGTGGCCGACCAGATGCCGTCGGCCGCCACCACCAGGTCCGCGTCCAGGTCCGCCGGAAACACCCGCCGCCCCGTCTCGATCCGGGCGCCGGCCCGGACCGCCTCGGCGCGCAGCACCTCCACCAGCCGCCCGCGCAGCAGCGTCGTGCTGTGCAGGCTGTCCGAGGCGAGCCGGCCGCGCGGCACCTCCCCGAGGAGCTTGCCCGAGGAGGACCACATCCGCTGCAGGGCGACCGGGAACCCGGCGGCCTGGACCTCGGCGAGGCAGCCCAGCGAGTCCAGCCCCCGCAGCCCGTTGACGGCGAGGCTGAGGAACGAGCCCACCTGACCGGCCGGGTCCTCGTACGCCTCGTGGACCGTGACTTCCGCGCCGGTCGCGCGGCGCAGGGCGATCGCGCTCGCCGCTCCGGCGACTCCGCCCCCGATGACTGACACACGCATGTCCGACCTCTTTCGCTGAATCCATATTCACTGAACTCTGATTCGGTGAAACTTGGTTCAGTATGATGAGGCCGAGAAGACGGCGTCAAGTGGGAACGGGGATCGCGGTGGGAGTGCGCAAGGAGCGGGCGGCCGGCACGGAGGCGGCGCTCAAGGAGGCGGCGCGGGCGCTCTTCCTGGAGCGCGGCTACGCGCAGACGAAGATCACCGACATCACCAAGGCCGCCGGTCGGTCCACCGGGTCGTTCTACGAGCACTTCGCCGGCAAGGACGAACTGCTGGACGCGCTCCTCGCGGACATGGGGGCCCAGGTGGACAGGGAGGTCGGCGCCCACGACCACCCCCGCGACCACGACCTCGCCGACCGTGAGCAGCTGCGGACGCACGTGGCGGTCACCTGGCGGGTCTTCCGGGACCATCTGCCCGTCGTGGTCGCCCTCTTCCAGAAGTCCATGGCCGAACCGCCCGGCTCGGGGCAGGCCTGGGGGCGGCTCCTGGGGGACACCGCGCCGCTGCGCGAGCACCTCGCGTACATGCGCGAGCAGGGCCGTGAGCTGCCCGGGGACCCCGAGCTGGTCGCCGCGGCGATGGGGGCGATGATCTCGATGCTGGGGTACGCCGCCATGACCGGCGGAGCCGGACTCGACGACGACGAAGTGGTGGAGACGCTGACCGCGCTCCTGCATCGCGGGCTGGCCGGTTAACCGATTTGCATCTGCCGTGGGCCTTCACGTAACGTTGGGTTTACCGACGCGGGGTGGAGCAGCTCGGTAGCTCGCTGGGCTCATAACCCAGAGGTCGCAGGTTCAAATCCTGTCCCCG
>NZ_JBGBPT010000182.1:0-3924 GCF_041106355.1 Streptomyces sp. BF23-19
AGCCCCGCACCAGCCCTTATGGGTTCGGTGCGGGGCTTTTTTGCGTTCACGGGCAGGTCGCGACCGATCGGGCCGGCCTCGTCTCACCAGTCGGCGGGGTAGCTCTTGAGGCTGCTCGTATCGAGCGTCCAGCGGCCGGCGGTGACGGTGTCCCCGAAGGCGTAGGGGACCGCTTTCCGGTAACGGATGCCGTCGGGTCCGGATGAGGGGTCGCTGTGCACGGTGACTGTCTTCTTGTCCTTGCGGGGATCCACGACGACATACAGCGGCACTCCCATCCCGGGGTAGTCGTGCAGCTTGTCGCGGATGTCAGTGAGCGAGTTCGTGCGTGAGACGACCTCGACCACCAGCAGGACGTCGCGGGCGTTGACGACCTTGGCGGTGTCATCGGTGTCTTCCTCCGCGATGACCATGAGATCGGGGACCTTGGTCAGGCCGGTTTGAGGATCACCCATGTTCGTGCCGTTGAGGGCCATGAGTTCTGGCGTCTGTGCCTCGATCTGACGGCGCAGACGCACCACGTTGAGCCCGTGGGGAGCCGTCGGGCTCATCATCGTGAGGAAGATCTGGCCGTCGGTGGTCTGCACCTTCCATTGGTCTTCCTGGTGCTCGGCCAGCTCCGCGAGCTGTTCCGCGAAGTCGTGCATGCGGCGCATCTGCTCGGGGGTGAGGTCGGCCATGATTTCCTCCTGGTGGGTGCCCGACCAGCGTATCCAGCGAGGCGATGGCTCGAGCGGAGTTGAGCTGGTGCTGTGACCGGAAAGGTCCACCGGGTCGCGGCGCCCGGTACGGCACCTCGCCGCGTTGTCGGACCACGGAAGTACGTCCGGTACGGCCCGCGGCCCTCCACCTTGCGATGCACCGCACCGGACACCGCGACCCGGCAAACCTCTCCGGCCACAGCACTAGAGGCGGCCGGCGGCTTTCAGGGCCAGGTAGGCGTCCGCCAGGGCCGGGGCCAGGGTGTCCGGGGTGGCGTCGACGACGTGGACGCCGTGGCGGGTGAGCTGGTCGGACGTGCGGCGGCGTTGGGACTGGGTCTGGGTGCCGGCGGCGGCCTCGTAGACCGCGTCCACCGAGCCCCGTGAACTTGTCATGGCCGCGACGTGCGGGTCGGCGACCGAGGCCAGCACGACCGTGTGGCGCTGCGTGAGACGGGGGAGCACCGGGAGCAGGCCCTCCTCGATCGGAGACGCGTCCAGGCTCGTCAGGAGGACCACCAGGGAGCGGCGCGGGGCGCTGCGGAGGATCGTGGAGACCAAGGTCCTGGCGTCCGTCTCGACCAGCTCCGGCTCCAGGGTGGCCATCGCGTTGACGAACGACGGGAGGGTGTCGGCCGCCGAGCGGCCCTGGACCTGGGCGCGCGGGCGGCGGTCGTGGGCCAGCAGGTCCACGCGGTCGCCGGCGCGGGTGGCCAGGGCGGCGAGGAGCAGGGCCGCGTCCATCGCGGAGTCCAGGCGGGGAGCGTCTCCGACGCGGCCCGCCGAGGTACGGCCGGTGTCCAGGCAGATGAGGATGTGCCGGTCGCGTTCGGGGCGCCAGGTGCGGACGGCCACCTTGTTCTGGCGGGCCGTGGCGCGCCAGTCGATGGAGCGGGTGTCGTCGCCGGGGACGTAGTCGCGGAGGCTGTCGAACTCGGTGCCCTCGCCGCGGGTCAGGACGCTGGTACGGCCGTCGAGTTCGCGCAGGCGGGCCAGCCGGGACGGGAGGTGCTTGCGGCTGGTGAAGGGCGGCAGGACCCGGACGGTCCAGGGGGCCGCCTGGGACCGCTGGCGGGCCCACAGGCCCAGGGGGCCGTAGGAGCGGATCGTGACGCGGTCGGCCTGGCGGTCGCCGCGGCGGGTGGGCAGCAGCCGGGTGGTCAGCCGGCGGCGTTCGCCCGCGGGGACGACCACCTCGTGGCGGGACGCGGCGGTCTCCGTGCCAGGGAGCCAGCTGCTCGGGGGCCAGGCGTCCCGGACGCGGGCCCGGAGCTTGCGGCTGCTGGGGTTGGTGACGGTGAGGTGGACGTCCGCCGGTTCGCCGAGGCGGACCGAGGTGTCTCCGGAGCGGGCCAGCACGAGGCCGCGTACGGGCGCCGCGAGGGCGCCGTCGAGCGCGCAGGCCAGTGCGATCGGGCCGTTGACCGCGAGCATGCCGGTCCAGCTCGGTTCGAGGAGGCCGACCGGGATGCTGCCGAGGGCCGCCAGCAGGGCGGCGCGTCCGGTGAGGGCCATCAGCGCGGGACGGGGACGTGGGAGAGGATCGCCGTGATCACGGCGTCGGCGGTGACTCCCTCCATCTCCGCTTCGGGGCGCAGCTGGACGCGGTGGCGCAAGGTCGGCAGGGAGAGTGCCTTGACGTCGTCGGGGGTGACGTAGTCGCGGCCGGTGAGCCAGGCCCAGGCGCGGGCGGTGGCCAGCAGGGCGGTGGCGCCGCGGGGGGAGACGCCGAGGGTGAGGGACGGCGATTCGCGCGTGGCGCGGCAGATGTCGACGACGTAGCCGGCGATCTCGGGGGAGACGGAGACCTTGGCGACGGCCTGGCGGGCGGCTTCGAGCTGGGCCGGGCCGGCGACGGGGCGGATGCCGGCGGCGTGCAGGTCGCGCGGGTTGAAGCCGGCGGCGTGGCGGGTCAGGACCCCGATCTCGTCCTCGCGGGAGGGCAGGGGGACGGTGAGCTTGAGGAGGAAGCGGTCGAGCTGGGCTTCCGGGAGGGGGTAAGTGCCCTCGTACTCGACCGGGTTCATGGTGGCGGCGACCAGGAAGGGGTCGGGGAGCCCCCGCGGTGTGCCGTCGACCGTGACCTGACGCTCCTCCATCGCTTCGAGGAGGGAGGACTGGGTCTTGGGCGGGGTGCGGTTGATCTCGTCCGCGAGGAGGAGGTTGGTGAAGACCGGGCCGTCCTGGAAGGAGAACTCGGCGGTGCGGGCGTCGTAGACGAGGGAGCCGGTGACGTCGCTCGGCATCAGGTCCGGGGTGAACTGGACGCGCTTGGTGTCGAGTTCGAGGGATGCGGCCAGGGCTCGCACGAGGAGGGTCTTGGCGACGCCGGGGACGCCTTCGAGGAGGACGTGGCCGCGGCACAGGAGCGCGACGACGAGGCCGGTGACGGCGGAGTCCTGACCGACCACGGCCTTGCCGATCTCGGTGCGGAGCGCTTCGAGGGAAGCGCGGGCGCTGTCCGCGGTCACTGCCGTGGACTCGGTGGCCGGGTACGTCATGACGTACGGACCTCTCTTTCGAGGGCGTCGAGGTGGTCGGCGAGCGCGACGAGTGCCGCGTCGTCGGAGGGGGTGGTGCCGAAGAGGAGGGCGGTCACGTCCCGGGGCTCGCCCGTCAGGCGGGCGGAGACGGCCGGGGCCAGTGCCGCGGGGTCGTGGGCCTGGGTGTGGGGTACGCCGACCAGTGCGGCGAGGCGTTCGCGGGTGGCGGCGCGCAGCACGGTGGCGGCGCGGTCGCGGGCGTCGGCCTTGCGGTAGAGGCGGGCGCGGCCCTCGGTGGCCTCGGAGGCGCGGATGGCGACGGGGAGTTTCTCGGTGACGAGGGGGCCCAGGCGTCGGGCGCGCCAGAGGGCGGCGAGGACGGCGGCGACGAAGAGTTGGAGCAGGGCCCAGGACCAGCCGGCCGGGACGAGTTCGAGGAAGCTCTTGTCCTCGCCGGAGGGCGCGGTGTCGGGGTCGGAGTCCGCGAGGGACGGCAGGTACCAGACGAGGTTCGGGCGGGAGCCGAGGAGTTGGAGGGCGAGGGAGGCGTTGCCTTCGTCGGCGAGGGACTCGTTGAGGAGGATCGTCTCGGAGCCGAGGAGGACGGTGTCGCCGCCGGTGGGGCCGGTGGGGAGGACGAGGAGGGTGGGGTGGCCGCCGCTGGGGTAGCAGGCGGTGGCCCGGGGGAGGGTGGTGGTGTAGCGGAGGGGGGCGCCGGGGTCGGCGCCGGGGCGGCGGCC
>NZ_JBGBPT010000183.1:0-3716 GCF_041106355.1 Streptomyces sp. BF23-19
CTCGGCGGACCGGGACGGCCCCCCCCCGGCGGGCCGGGGCCGGGCGCCCCGCGGACCGCGGCCGAGGAGCCGCCCGGGGAGCCCGCCGAACCCGTACGCCCCGACGCCGAGGTCGACGCCCCGGTCGGGCTCTACGCACCCGGGGCGGCCCGGCCCGACGGCGCCGACGGGTACCGGCCCGGGGAGTCGCCCGAGGAGTACGGGGTGCCCGTACGGGTGCCCGGGGCCGCCGCGCTGCCCCGCATCCTCGACATCCAACGGGCCCTGCGCGCCCTCCAGCGACACCGCCCGCCCGGGCCGCCCACCCGGCTGGTGATCGACGAGGCGGCCACCGCCGAGGCCAGCGCCCGCGCCCTCGGACTGGTCATCCCGGTGCTCCGCCCGGAGAGCCGGCGCGAGGCGACCGTACGGCTGGTGATGGACGCCTCCCCGTCGATGGCCGTATGGCAGGACATGTTCGAGGAACTGCGGTCCGTGTGCGAGCGGTTGGGTGCCTTCCGGGACGTCCAGGTGCACTATCTGCACCGTCTCGCCGACGGCACGGCCGCGCTCGGACGCAGCCCCGCACCCGGCTGCGTACGCGCCTCCGGCCTGCGCACCGGGGACCAGCTGCGGGACCCGACCGGGCGGGCCCTGACCATGGTGGTCTCCGACTGCGCCGGGCCGCTGTGGCGCGAGGGCACCGCGCAGCGGCTGCTCCACCGGTGGGCCGAGTGCACCCCGTGCATGGTCGTCCAGCCGCTGCCGCAGCGGCTGTGGGGGCGCAGCTGGTTGCCCACCGAGCGGGGCACGCTCACCCGGCCGGAGGGCGGCGGGCAGAGGCTCGTGTTCCGGCCGGATCGGCCCCCGTTGCCCGGGCGGCCCACGGGCGGGCTGACGGTGCCGGTGCTGCCGCCGAGCGCGATCGCCCTCGGGGCGTGGGCCCGGCTGCTGGCCGGGCTGACCGCCGGACCCGTACCGGCCGAGGTGGGCCGGGTCCTGGCCGACCATCCGGCCGCGCCCCTGTCGCCGCCGCGTGCCGTGCGTCCGCCGCGCGAGCTCGTGGCGCGGTTCCGGTCCTCGGCCGCGCCCCGGGCCGTACAGCTCGCGGTGTACCTGTCGGCGGCGCCGCTCACGCTGCCCGTGATGCGGCTGGTGCAGCGCACGATGCTGCCGGACTCCGAGCCCTCCGACCTGGCGGAGGTGCTTCTGAGCGGGCTGCTGCGGCGCAGCGGGCCGGGGTCGGGGCACTGGTACGAGTTCGTCCCCGGGGTGCAGGACGTGCTGCTGGGGCCGCTGGGGCGGGACGAGGCCGCGCTGGTGCTCAAGCACTGCTCGGAGTACGTACTGGCGCACTTCGGCCGGGGCGTACGCAACTTCCCCGCGCTCGCGGTCTCCCAGCTGACCGGGACCCCGCCGGCGGTCGCCGACCCCGGACCCGAGGAGGACGAACGGGCTCCGGAGGGGCGGCTCCCGCAGGCCTTCGCGCAGGTTTCGGCCAAAGTCGTACGCCGCTACCTGCCCGGGATGCCCGAGGAGGGCCCCGCGGTACGCAGGCCCGCCGCGGCCCCGGTGCCCACCCGGGCCGGGGCGGTGCGCGCCGCCCGGGACCGGCTCGCCGACGCCGACGCAGCCGGGGACGGCGGCGCGCGGGCGCTGTACGAGGCCGTGGCGGTGCTCCGGCGGGCGGTGACGGCCCCGCCGGGGCCCGGCGATCCGCCGGAGGAGGCGGAGACCGAACTGGCGGGGGCGCTGCTGCGGCTGTGGACGGCCCAGCGGGACCCGGAGCTGCTGGCCGAGGCGGAACGGGCCGTGACCGGGCTGCGGACGGCGCGGGCGGGGGCGGTGCTCGGCCGGGTGCTGTACGAGCGGGCGCTGGCCTCCGGACCGGACGCGGAGCTGCTGGCGGCGGCGGACATGCGGTTCGCGGCGGCCGGCGCCGAGGCCGACCCGGAGCTGCGGCGGGACTGCGCGGTGCGGCGGGCCGAGACCCTGATCCGGCTGAGCGGGCTGCGCGACGAGGCGGGCGCGCTCCGCGAGGCCCGGGCCGCCCTCGAACCCCTGGCGGGCCCGGCCCCCGGCTCGGGCGGCGGCCCCGGCTCGGGCGGCGGCCCCGGCTCCGGCTCCGGAGGGGACGGCGGGGGCGGGGTCCCGGCCCCGTACCCCGAACTGCACCTGGCCCTGGGCCGCGTCCTGCTGGCCCTGCTGCCCCGCACCCCGGATCCCGCCGAGCGCACGGCCCTGGCCGAACAGGCCGCGGCCCGGCTGGCCGCGGCCCTGACCGCCGCGCCCGCCGTCCCCGGCCGCACCGGCCCGGGCACCGCCCAGGTACGGGTGGAGCTCGCGGACGCGCTGCGTCACCTCCCCGGCCGGCTGGGGGAGGCCGCCGGTCAGCTGGACGCGGCCCTGGCGGAGGTGGGCGGAGACCCGGAGCTACGGGTGACCGCCCTGGTGTGCCTGGCACGCGTGCACCGGGGGCGGTACGCGCGGGACGCCGACCCGGCGGCCCTGGAGGACGCGGCCGAGGCGTACGGTCGGGCCCGGCGGCTGATCCCCCGCGACGCGGAGGCCTTCGGGGAACTCCTGCCCGAGTGGGGCGACGTACTCCTGGACCGGGCCCGGGCCGCCGACGGCCGGCGGTTCACCGGGGCCGCCGTACGCGTCCTGCGCGAGAGCCGGGCCGCGGTCCCGCAGTCCGACCCCGGTGCGGCCCACCGGCTGCTGCGGCTGGCCACCGGGCTCCGGCTGCGGCACACGTACGAGGGCGACCCGGTGGACCTGCGGGAGGCCGAGTACCTGCTGGAGCTGGCCGTCCGGCACAGCCGCGACCCGCTGGAACAGGCCCGCGTCTGGCGGGACCACGGCGACGTCCAGCAGGAGATCCACGGCCACACCCGGGCGCTGGAACGCCTCGACCGGGCGGCGGACTCCTACCGGCGGGCCTGGCGGGCCGCCTTGGAGGCCGACGTGGAGGACCGCGCGGACACCGCCGTCCAACTGGCCGCCCGTGTGCAGCAGTTGCGCGGAGACGTGCTCGAACGCCTCGCCCGGCCCCGCGCGGCCCTGGACGCCTACCGCTCGGCGCTGGAGCTGTGGACGCGGACCCGCGAGGGCGCCGCAGGGCGCTCGGAGGCGGTTCGGGTTCGGATCACGGCCTTGGAGGCCTCGCTCTGACGCCCGCGCCGAGGGCGGGGGCCGGGCCGGGGACCGCTGTTTCCACGGACCGGGGGGCGGGAAAGGGAAGTGGACCATCCGGTGTGCGACGCGACAGGGGGCCCGGCGGCACATGGTGACGAAGCAGCAGGAAGTGGAGGCGACGACCCCGGGATGTCCGGGGCGGCTGCCGGATCTCTCCGGGCTGGACCTGGCGGCACTGCGCGGGATCGACCATCCCGTGCTGGCCCGGGTGATCGAGGGCATGGTCGAGCGGGTGACCCATCCCGCCGAGATCCTCAACGCTTTCGACTCCAGCGTGGCCTGATCGCACCATGCCTGATCCGTCCTACCTTGAAACCGAGTTGACCACTTTCCGCCGTTAGCCGGGACCGTCCCCAGGGCAGGGATGCACCGTCCGCCGGGGTGTCCCCGGGCGGTTGTTGCCGGGGGAGGGAGGTGCGGCGATGCGGCGAGCGGTCACGAGCGGAACCCCGCTGCCCGCACCCGACGACCCCACCCCCACCCCGCCCGACGACCCCACCCCCACCCCGCCCGCCGACCCCGGCCCGCCCGCGGACCCC
>NZ_JBGBPT010000184.1:0-3686 GCF_041106355.1 Streptomyces sp. BF23-19
GGGCAGCGCCCCGATCTTCAGCCTGGCCGGCGTTTGAGGCGCGGGTCGGGGGCAGCGCCCCGATCTTCAGCCTCGCCGGCGTTTGAGGCGCGGGGTTCGGGGCGGAGCCCCGGCAGCGGCGCTGCACCTGACGATGCCGCCGCAGGGCTCGTCGCCGCGCTCGCGTTCCCCGAGCGGGTCGCCGGGGCCAAGGGCCAGGGGGCTTTCCTCATGGCCTCCGGGACGGGGGCCGAGCTCGGCGACGGCTCGCGGCTGCGCAGCGCGCCCTGGCTGGCCGTCGCCGTCGCCGACCGGCCCCCGCACTCCGCCTCCGCGCGGATCCGGCTGGCCGCCGTCATCGACGAGGACACCGCCCGGGTCGCCGCCGGGCACCTGCTCACCGATGGCGAAGAGGTCCACTGGGAGGCCGGCGACCTCGTCGCCCGCGCCGCCGAGCGCCTCGGGGCGATCGAGCTCGCCGTGCGCCCGCTGCGCACCCCCGACCCCGCGCTGGTGCGGGCCGCCCTCCTCGACGGGCTGCGCTCCGAGGGGCTCGGCCTGCTGCGCTGGTCCCCGGACGCGCTGACGCTCCGGGCCCGCCTCGGCTTCCTGCACCGCACGCTCGGCGGCGCCTGGCCCGACGTGGCCGACGACCGGGCCCTGCTGGAGCGCGCCGACGACTGGCTGGAGCCCGAGCTGTCCCGGGCCCGGCGCCGCGCCGACCTCGGGCGGATCGACGCCGGACAGGTCCTGAACCGGCTGCTGCCGTGGGCCACCGGGGAGGCCGTCCGGCTGGACGAGCTGGCTCCGGAACGCCTGGAGGTGCCCAGCGGATCCCGGATCCGGGTGGACTATTCCGCCGAGCACGGCCGGCCGGTCCTCGCGGTGAAACTGCAGGAGCTGTTCGGGCTGGCCGAGACCCCGCGGGTGGCGGGCGTACCGGTACTCGTGCACCTGCTGTCGCCCGCCGGCCGGCCCGCCGCCGTCACCGCCGACCTCGCCTCCTTCTGGCAGGGCGGCTACCGGGCCGTGCGCGCGGAACTGCGCGGGCGCTATCCCAAGCACCCCTGGCCGGAGGACCCGGCCACCGCCGAGCCCACCCGGCACACCAACGCCCGGCTCAGGCGCTGACCCCGTCCGTCCCCGCGGCGCCCGCCTCCCGTACGCGGCGGCCTCGGGCCTCCAGCCACAGGGCCACGGCGAGCAGGACGAGCCCGCCGGCGGCCAGGCCGATCGGCGCGTAGGTGTGCAGCGCGAGGACCTTCGTACGGTTCGCCTTGACGAGGTCGACCGTGTAGTCGGAGTAGTCCTCGCGCATGGTGACGTGTCCGGCGAAGGCGGTGAGCTTGCCATCGGGGCCGCCGGCCGCGATGCCGCCGCGCATCTCCTGCTGGATGTCCTGTTCGGCGTTGACGGGCGCGCCGGTCACCGGGTCGACCCAGAACTTCGCCTTGACCGTGTACCAGAGGGTGGTGCCGGTGGCCGCCTCGATCGTCGCCGGGTCGATGCCCTCGATCGGCATCTTCTTGGGCATGGGGACCTTGGTCCAGGGGACGGTCTGCTCGAAGTAGTAGACGTCCATGCCTTTGAACGTGCGCGGTCCGACGTAGTGGATCGGTGAGGAGGTGCGGGTCTGCGCGTCGAAGTAGAGGTAGTCGCGCGGCTCGGTGAAGAAGGGCCACTTGAACTCGATGCCCTCGCGCTTGACGGGATCCCCGTCGACCATCTCCCCGGTGGCGTGGACCGGGTCCTGGGTGTGCGCGTCGAAGATGTAGCGCTCGGGGATCTGGGAGACCATCTTCCCGTCCGGGCCGATGATGTAGGACAGCGTGTCCCAGACGACGACGTCCTTGCCCGCGCTCGCCTCTATCTCCTTCGACGCCTCCACGTTGCCCTTGAGGGTCTGGACGATGGTGACCTTGTCGACCTTCTTGGGCTGCATGCCGCCGGTGTAGTCGAGGAGCGTCGCGTCCTTCGCCTCCAGGACCATCTCCTGGTACTGGTTCGGCGGGATCTTGGCGAGGCGGGGGTACGCGTACCAGCGCAGCAGTGGCGCGAGGGCTGCGCAGAACACGGCAAGGGCCAGCAGGACAAGGCTCGCTCTGCGTCGCACGGCCGGGCCCTCCTCTACTTTCCGGGCGCGGGGGGCGCGGTGGTGAGCAGGGGCTTGGGTGAGGTCTCGCCTTCGGGCACCCCGAACGCCGTGATGGCGAACACGAGGGCCAGCGCGGCCGCGAGGCCGATGACGGCGGCGACGAATGCGCGCATGCCGGGGCTCCGAAATCTGATGAGGCGTCAGAGGTGGGGCACCGTAGCAACGCGGGGGCGAGATGAGAACCGTTCGAGCGGCGGATCACCACTGGGCCGCCCGGGGGGCCTCGGCGCCCGCCGGCACACCGCCCCCGCGTTGCGCACGGCGGGACGCCCACCCCATGGAACACTGATCGCCAACAGAATGTAATCACACGATTACATGCAGCGATCGGAGAAGTGATGCACAGACGTCGGTTCATGACCGTGGCCCTGACTCTGCCGTTCGTGGCCGCACTCAGCCTCGGCAGCACCGCGGGCGCGACCTCCCTGGCGGCCATTCCGTGCGACGTCACCGCCCTCAACAACGCGATCATCGCCGCGAACAACAACACCGGACCGCACACCATCCGGCTCGCACCCAAATGCGTCTACAACGTCCTCACTCCCGCGTCGACCGGCGGTCTCGGCCCCAACGCCCTGCCCCTGATCTCGGGCACCGTCACGCTGCTGGGGAACAAGACCACCATCCGACGGGATCCCGACGCGACCGAGGGCTTCCGCATCGCGCAGATCGACGGCCCCAACGGGCGTCTGACCGTCGAGGGTGTCACCGCGACCGGCGGCGGCTATCTCGACTACGCCGGCACCTACCTGCCCACGGACGGAGGGACGCTCATCCTCAAGCACAGCACCGTGACCAACAGCACGGCGAACCAGGGGGGCGCCATCTACGTGAACCAGAGCAGCACCCTTGAGATGTACGACAGCGTCGTGCGGGACAGTGCTGCCCAGCGGGGTGGTGCCATCTACAACGGGCCGGGAAGCACCACCCTGCTGCAGAAGACCAAGTTGGTGCGGAACCAGGCCACGGAGCTGGGGGGCGGCCTCTTCACCGCCGGGGTCTCCACGACCATCAAGAACTCGCGCATCGAGGGCAACCGCGCCTACCAGCAGGGCGGCGGAATCTACAACGACCGCCATCCGCTGGACATCTTCTCGACGACCATCGCGGACAATCGTGCGGGCCAAACGGGTGGCGGTATCACCAATGACGGCGCCACCACGCTGACGGACACAAAGGTGCGGCGCAACATCGCGCTCAACGGCGGCGGCGTTTGGCAAGGAACCTCCCCCGGCACCACCCTGACCCTCGTCAGGAGCCGGATCTTCGAGAACACGCCCAACAACTGCCGGCCCATCGGGGCGATTCCCGGCTGCACGAACTGATCCCGACTCGATCCGCGGGCCCGGCTTGATCCACAAGACACGGCCTAGGTGCGTTGCCCCGGGGTCGGCCGGGGCACCGCCGGAGTGGAGGACGGCGACGCGGCGGGCTTCGGCGTGCGTGACGAGCCAGGGGTCGGGCTGGACGTCGGGGTCGGCGTGGGGGTCGGGGTCGGCGTCGGCGTCGGCGTCGGCGTCGGCGTCGGCGTCCGCGTCGGCGTCGGCGTCGG
>NZ_JBGBPT010000185.1:0-3664 GCF_041106355.1 Streptomyces sp. BF23-19
CGCCGGGCGCCCGAGGAGACGCCCCGGCGCGCGCCCGGCCCCGGCGGAACCCCGCCCGACGCCCGGCACACCCGCCCCGCCCCCGCCCCCGGCGCGGGTTCCGGCGGGACGGGCCCCGGCGGGACCACCCCGGCCGAGCGGCGCAGCCGACCGGCCCCGACGGGAGCCGCGGCGCACCTCGCCCACGTGGTCGCCCGCGCCGGCCGCCGCCTCCTCGTCGTCCTCGACGCCCCGGAGGAGATGCCGCCGGGGCTCGCCCACCGGCTCGCCCCCTGGACCACCGCCACCGCCGGGTGGCTGCACGCCACCGGCACCCGACTGGTCGTCGCCGCCCGGCCCGAGTACTGGGAAGGGGCCGGCGCCCTCTACCCGCCCGAGGCACTGCACACCCCGACCCGCTCCGCCCGACGGCTGCCCCCCGCCCTCCCGCTCGCGGACCTCGACGCCGCCGAGGCCGAGACCGCCCGGGCCCGCCTCGGCATCCCCGCCGGCGCCGTCCGGGAGGCCGACGCCCGGCACCCGCTCACCCTGCACCTGCTCGCCGGGATCCGGGCCGCCGAGGTCACCACCGGCCGGCCCGGCCGCGACGAGGTCTTCGCCGCGCACCTTGACCTGCTGTGCCTGCGCACCGCCGTCCGCATCGCCGCGGCCTGCGCCGACGCCGGGGGCGCCCGGGTGCACGGACCCGGGGTCAAGCGGCTCGCCGCACGCGTGGCCGGCCGCGTCCACGAGGCCGCGCGGCGCGCTCTGGGACCCGGGCAGGGGCAGCTGGACCGGGTCTCCTTCGAGGAGCTGTTCCCCTGGCGCACCGGCTGGGCCTCCGCCGTGCTCACCGAAGGACTGCTGGTGCCCGCCGGGCCCGGCTACCGCTTCGCCCACGAGGAGCTGTCCGACTGGATCCAGGCCGGCCACCTGGACGTGCCGACCGCCCTCGGCCTGCTCGTCCACGGCCCGGCCGAGCCCGGGCTGCCCGTGCCCCGGCACCGGATCGGGCCCGTCCTGGAGGCCCTGCGCAGGCTCGCCCCCGACCGGCTGCGCGGCGAGCTCACCGGGCTGGTCCACCGGCTCAACCGCTTCACCGAGGAACCGGAGCGGGCCACCCCGGACCGCGCCTGGTGGGCCGCCCGACTGCTGCGCGAGACGCTGCTCCGGGCCCCCGACGCCCGGCCCCTCCTGCCCGTCCTGCACGCCCTCGCCGAGCACGTGGCCCGCGCCGGCCCGGGGGAGTTCGGCGGCCGGTTCTGGAACCGGCTCCGGCTGCCCGAGCCCGATCGCCTCGACCTGTTGCGCCGTCTGCTGCCCGCCGACCCCGCCGAGGCGGTTCCCGGAGACCGCTACCTCGACGCCGCTGCCCGCCGCCTCGCCCGGGACCCGCGGCGCGCGCAGCCGCTGCTCTGCGCCTGGTTCACCGACGGGCGCCGGCTGCGCGGCCGCCCCGGGGCCACCGTCGCCACCGCCGCCCAGGCCCTGCTGCACACCCACCGCGGCCTCGCCGTGGACGACCTCACCGAGGCGCTCGTCACCGCCGCGCACCCGCGCGCCGACGAGCTGCTCGCCGTACTCGCCGAGGAGGAGCCCTCCGCCCTGTGCCGAGCCGTCGACCGCTGGGCGCACGACGAACGCGCCGGGCGGCGGGTCCCGGCCGCCGCCTACGGGCCGGCCACCGCCCCGCACGTGCGCACCCCCGCCGACCGCGAGCTGCTGCGCCACGCCGCCCAGGCGCTGCTCGCCCGCCCCGCCGACGCCACCCTGCACGGCAGCGCCCTCGCGATCCTGCTCCGCGACCCGCAGGTGCGCGGCCGCTACCTGCCCGACGCCCTGGCCTGCTTCCGCGATCCCGGGTCCGGCTCCCGGCTGCCCGCGGAGGCGCTGGTCGCGGCCCTGCCCGTGCTGCCCGACCCGGACGAGGTGTTCGCCGCGCTGCGCGCCCGGGCCGACGGGGAGGTGGTGCGAGCCCTGGCCGCGCTGACCACGCCGGGGCTGGCCCGGCGCGCGGCCGAGCTCGTACGGGAGCACCTCGCGCGGTGTCCCGGGGACGCCCCGCACGCCGCCTTCTTCGTGGACCGGCGGCTCGACCAGGGTCCGGCCGCCGCGTCGGTGGTGCGGCCGCTGGTCCTGGACCTGCTCTTCGGCGCCCCGGCCGGGGTGCGCGCCGAGCTGGCCGTCGTGCTGGCCGCGCCCGGCGGGGCGGCCTCGCACCCGCTGCGCGGGGAGCTGGCCGACACCCTGCTGCGCGAGGAGGCCGATCCGGGCGTGCTCGACGTGTTCCTCGGCGCCGTCGCGGCCGGGGCCACCGGGCGCCCGCAGGACCGTACCCGCGAGCTGCTGCGGCGTACCGGGCGGCAGCTGCTGCGGGCCCCGGGCGGGCCGGCGGTCTTCGAGCGGAGGATCGTCGAGCTGGCCCGGACGGAGCCGGCCTTCGGGGCGATGGCGGCCCGCTGGCTGGCGACGGCGGAGGCGGAGGCCGCGGCCCTGCTCGGGCCGAGCGCCCGGCGGACGGTGGAGACCCTGAGCAGGGCGGCCGCGGATGTGACGTGACGACAGACACGGTGGCGGATCGAGTCAGATGCCGATGCGGGGCACCGGCCACGGGCATGGCAGTCTTAGACCTGCAATCGGCAATCGGTTCAAGGACTAAACGGGTTCGGGCGAGGAGCGGTCACAGTGCAGCGCTGGCGTGGCTTGGAGGACATCCCCCAGGACTGGGGACGCAGCGTCGTCACCATCGGCTCCTACGACGGCGTGCACCGGGGACATCAGCTGATCATCGGGCGGGCGGTGGCCACGGCGCGTGAGCTCGGCGTCCCCTCCGTGGTGGTCACCTTCGACCCGCACCCGAGCGAGGTGGTCCGCCCCGGCAGCCACCCGCCGATCCTGGCCCCGTACGACCGACGCGCCGAGCTGATGGCCGGGCTGGGCGTGGACGCGCTGCTGATCCTGCCGTTCACGGCGGAGTTCTCCCAGCTGTCCCCGGCCGACTTCATCGTGAAGGTCCTCGTCGACAAGCTGCACGCGCGCGCCGTCATCGAGGGCCCGAACTTCCGCTTCGGCCACCGGGCCGCCGGGAACGTCGACTTCCTGCGCGAGCTGGGCTCCACGTACGACTACGTGGTGGACGTCGTGGACCTGGTCGAGCGGGGCGAGGCGGGCGGCGGGGTGCCGTTCTCCTCGACGCTGGCGCGCCGGCTGGTGGCGGAGGGCGACATGGACGGTGCGGCCGAGATCCTGGGGCGTCCGCACCGGGTCGAGGGCGTGGTGGTGCGCGGTGCGCAGCGCGGGCGCGAGCTCGGTTACCCGACGGCGAACGTCGAGACGCAGCCGCACACCGCGATCCCGGCGGACGGGGTCTACGCGGGCTGGCTGACGGCTGACGGCGAGCGGATGCCCGCGGCGATCTCGGTGGGGACGAACGTGCAGTTCGACGCCACCGAGCGGACCGTGGAGGCGTACGCGATCGACCGCGTCGGGCTGGACCTGTACGGGATGCACGTCGCCGTCGACTTCCTCGCGTACGTGCGGGGGATGGCGAAGTTCGAGTCGCTGGACGGGCTGCTGGAAGCGATCGCGGACGATGTGAAGCGGGCGCGGGTCCTGACGGACACGTACGACCTGAAGCGCTGACGGACGAAGCGGAGGGCCCGTACCACCCCCGGGGTGGTACGGG
>NZ_JBGBPT010000186.1:0-2866 GCF_041106355.1 Streptomyces sp. BF23-19
GACCGCTTGGCACCCGCCGTGGAAGCGGCGGTCCTGCGGTACGCCATCGCCGCCGAACTCGGCCTTCGCGAGAAGGCGTTCGACCGACGTGCGGTGGCCGGTGACGGGCGCGACCTGGATTCCGAGATCCGGTGGATCGCTCAGGTCGCGGCCGTCATCGACGTCCCGGCGGTGGTCCTGACGGCCGAGCGGTTGTACCTCATGCCCGGCGTGCCGTTGCCGAACCCACCGGGCCAGGGCTGAGTGCGGTCGGCCTACCCGGGCTGTCGCCTACCGGGGCTGTCCCCAGTCGATGTAGGTCGCCGAGCCGTCGTCGTTGCGCAGGTGGAACGTGGCCTGCGAGGGCCGCCAGATCCCGATGTTCGCCGCGGGACCACCGTTGCCGCCGTCCCAGTTGCCCGCGACGGGAATGTCGTTACCGCCACCCCAGTCCAGGACGACCAGGCTGCCGTCGTCCATCCGCAGATGGAACTGACCCGTCGACGGACGGAAGATCCCCACATTGTCCGGGCCACTGCCGTCCCAGTTCCCCGAGACCGCACGGTCGCCCGCCTGACCCCAGTCGACATACGTCGCCGAACCGTCGTCGTTACGCAGGTGGAACGTGCCGTTGCGCCAGATACCGACGTTCGCCGCCGCACCGCCGTCCCAGTTGCCCGCGACCGGCTGGTCCGTACCCCCACCCCAGTCGATCAGCGTCAGACTGCCGTCGTCCATCCGCAGATGGAACTGACCCGTCGACGGACGGAAGATCCCCACATTGTCCGGACCCGCACCGTCCCAGTTCGCGGACACCGGCAGGTCACTGCCACCACCCCAGTCCACATACGTCGCCGAACCGTCGTCATTACGCAGATGGAAGATCCCGTTGCGCCAGACACCCACATTCGACGCCGGACCACCGTCCCAATTCCCCGCAACCGGCAGATCAGCGTTCCAGAGGGCGCTGACGAGGCGCTGGCCGTCGGCGGCCTGGTTCCCGTACCGGTCGGGGTGGGCGGATATCTGGACCGCCTGGCAGACCTCGCCGATCGGTCTGGTCTGCCAGTTGCTCACCTTGAGCATCGCGTTGAGGAAGGCGTTGGTCGCCCAGGTCGGGTCCATGCGCTGGTTGAAGGATCCCCAGTCGGCCCGCTGCTGGAAGAGGCCGACGCTGTCGTGGTCCTCCATGTTGGGGTTGTTGTGCAGGGTGGTCTCGACGATGGCCGTGGTCACGGCGAGGACGGCGGCTCGCTCGGGAAGGCCGCGGGCACGGACGGCATCGGTGATCGCTCGGGCACAGGAGACCCGGTAGGAGGTCAGGTAGCCGCGCAGGGTGCCGGTGAGCTGGTAGTTCAGCTCAGCGGCGAGGGCACGGTCGGAGTCGGTCTGCGTGCCGCAGGAGTAGTTCGGGATGGCCGACACGGTCCTCGGGTCGGAGAGGTCGGCGCCGACCGCGTGAGCGGCTTGGGCCGAGGCGAGCAGGCCGGCGGTCAGCGCGGCGGACGTGGCGAGGGCTGCCAAGGGCCGGCGTGCGATGCGGTTCATGGTGAGGTGTCCTGGTCCCGTTCGGTCATGAGCGGCTGATGGCTGGGCGTGCCGGTGGGCCCCGGGGGCGCGCTGGGCCGCGCCCCCGGGGAGGGGCTCAGGGCTTATCGGGGCTGTCCCCAGTCGATGTAGGTCGCCGAGCCGTCGTCGTTGCGCAGGTGGAACGTGGCCTGCGAGGGCCGCCAGATCCCGATGTTCGCCGCGGGACCACCGTTGCCGCCGTCCCAGTTGCCCGCGACGGGAATGTCGTTACCGCCACCCCAGTCCAGGACGACCAGGCTGCCGTCGTCCATCCGCAGATGGAACTGACCCGTCGACGGACGGAAGATCCCCACATTGTCCGGGCCACTGCCGTCCCAGTTCCCCGAGACCGCACGGTCGCCCGCCTGACCCCAGTCGACATACGTCGCCGAACCGTCGTCGTTACGCAGGTGGAACGTGCCGTTGCGCCAGATACCGACGTTCGCCGCCGCACCGCCGTCCCAGTTGCCCGCGACCGGCTGGTCCGTACCCCCACCCCAGTCGATCAGCGTCAGACTGCCGTCGTCCATCCGCAGATGGAACTGACCCGTCGACGGACGGAAGATCCCCACATTGTCCGGACCCGCACCGTCCCAGTTCGCGGACACCGGCAGGTCACTGCCACCACCCCAGTCCACATACGTCGCCGAACCGTCGTCATTACGCAGATGGAAGATCCCGTTGCGCCAGACACCCACATTCGACGCCGGACCACCGTCCCAATTCCCCGCAACCGGCAGATCACCAGGGTTGTCGTCGACGATGCTGTTGTTGCGGACCGGCCGGAAGGTGCCGTGGCCGGAGTAGTAGGGGTAGGGGATCTCGCGGTAGTGCATCCCGCTGCCCGTGAACTCGTAGCCCATGTACGAGGTGCGCGCGGAGTTGGCCCAGCCGCCGAACACGACGATGTGGCCGTTGGCCCCGGCCGCGTCGTTGAGCATGGCGTCGCCCGGCTTCAGGTCCCCCTTGCCGATCCACGAGGCGACGCCGGAGGGGACGAAGCTGGTGGTGTCCAGGCCGGGCTTGGAGAGCTTCCAGGCCATCGAAGCGAAGCCGGAACAGTCGGTCCGATAGCCCTGGTAGGTGTTGTCCCAGCTGTACTGGAGCCCGATCCCGACCCAGGACGCGGCGCGATTGATCACCTCGCTGCGGGTGATCGAGGGCCCGGCGGCCGCCTGGGCCGGTGCGACGGACGCGCCCTGGCCGGCGCCGCCCTTGTCGATGGCCGCGAGGTCGGCGGCGGCGGACGGTGTCGGGACCGGTTCGGCCGCGTGCACCGGTGCGGCGGCCAGAAGGCTGACGATCAGCCCTGCGGCGG
>NZ_JBGBPT010000187.1:0-2552 GCF_041106355.1 Streptomyces sp. BF23-19
GGGCCAGGTCCGAGGACCTGGCCCGCCTTCGCCGTTCGTCAGCGCCACGCCCGGACGTTCGTCCGTCCCGGGTCACGCTTGTGTCACAGAATATCAACAGCCGCAAATTGTTTACCGGTCCGCGACACGCCCGGGGTTCAGACCGTTTGGAATTTGCGCCGAACACGGCCGAATTCCTGTCCGGGATTGCCACGACCCCCTTGGCCCAGACCAGTTGAATCCCCCTCAGCTCCGCTACATTTCCTTCACTTCTCCGGCCCCCACGGCCCGCCCCAGGAGATCCCGCGCGGCTCTGATCCGATCCGTCAGCTCGGGCGGCTCGACCACTTCGAACTCACAACCGAGCAGCATGACGTGAATCACCAGAACGTCCAGGTTCACCGCCCCGGTGCGCAGCAGGCAGCTCCGCTCGTCGACCGGTTCCAGGACCCCGTCGCTCGGCCCGATGATCTGTGCCGCGTCCTGCGCGGAAACCTTCAGCCGCACCACCGCGCGGGCCGCGTACACCCGCTGCGAGACGCCCTCGGAGACGTACGCGGCGAGGTCCTCGGCGGGCGGCGGGCGCGGGGTGAACCGCGGTCCGTGCGGAGGTCGGGGCTCGATCCGGTCCGCGCGGAAGGTCCGCCACGCCTCCCGGTCCAGGTCCCAGGCGACGAGGTACCAGCGCCGCTCGGTGCACACCAGCCGGTGCGGTTCGACGGTGCGGCGGCTGACGTTGCCCTCGTGGTCGCGGTACCCGAAGCGCAACCGTTCGCCGTCCCGGCAGACCGAGGCCAGCTCGGTCAGCACCGAGGGGTCCACGGTGGACCGCTGGGCGCCGCGCAGCATCGGTACGGTGAACTCGTTGAGCGCGGACACCCGACGGCGCAGCCGCGACGGCAGTACCTGCTCCAGCTTCGCGAGGGCTCGTACGGAGGCCTCCCCGATGCCCTCGACCCCGTTCCCGGCGGCGGTGCGCAGACCCACGGCGACGGCCACGGCCTCGTCGTCGTCCAGCAGCAGCGGCGGCAGCTCGGCCCCCGCGCCCAGCTGGTAGCCGCCGCCGGTCCCGGGGCTGGCGTTCACCGGATACCCGAGTTCCCGCAGCCGGTCGACGTCGCGCCGGACCGTCCGCGCGGTGACCCCGAGGCGGTCGGCGAGGCCGGCACCGGTCCATTCGCGGTGGGCCTGCAGCAAGGACAGCAGGCGCAGCAGTCGTGCGGAGGTATCGAGCATCCCCAGAGTCTGCCGGCGCGCCGTGACCGGGCCGCGCCCCGAGCGGGCGGGCGGCCGGCCGGGCGGGCCTCAGCAGACCAGCGGTGGCGTCTCGGCGCCGCTGAGCTCGACGAGCGCGCAGAGGGTCTTCACGGAGACCTTCCAGACCCCGTCCTCGAACTCCACGGTCCCCTTGCTGCCGGGCAGTACCGTGTCGCCGCCTACCTTGAGGTCGTAGGTCACCTCGGCCTCGGTGGGCGAGGTGAAGGTGACGTCGGTGACCTCGACGGAGGTCTTGGCCGCCTCGGCGCCGGCCGAGAATCCGTCCAGCAGCACCTTGAGCAGCTCGCCGTGCTGCAGCAGCTCGGCCTTCTCGTCGGTCGGGGTCTTCGGGTCGAAGAAGGCGGTCCAGTTCTTCTCGATCTGTTCCTTGGCCGCCTCGGGATCCGCGGGCCCGTCCGCGGTGGGCAGGAACAGGACCGTGGCGGACGGTGGGCCCGGGGACCCCGCCGCCCCGGCGGGCGAGGACCACCCCACCACCGCCGGTACGGCCAGCAGGACCGCGGCCGCCGTGTAGGCCGCGGCACGTGCGGGTGCGTGTCGGTGTGCGCGTGGGTGTCTGCTCTGGAACATCTGGCTCACCACCGGAGTCCGAGCGAGCCGTTCGGCTCGTTCTCTCCAGGGTCGGCGCCCTCACGGCATCACGCAACGCGCGGACGAACCGGCCGCCCCGGTCAGGGGCGCGGGGACCGTGACGGCGACGGCAACGGCGACGGCGACGGCGACGGCGACGGCGACGGCGACGGCGACGGCGACGGCGACGGGGCCATCGGTCCCACGACCGGCGTGGTGACCGGCGCGGGCACCGGCGCGGGCACCGGTCCGGCCGGAGCCGGCGGCGGGGTGGCGGGCTCCGCGGCGGGGATGACCAGCAGCATGCCCACCACGAGGGCCTCCGGCTTCGGCCCGATCCGCTCCCGGTTCGCCTCGTACAGCGCTCGCCACCCGCCCCGGACACGCTGCTTGCGGGCGATCGACACCAGCGTGTCGCCGTCCCGCACCGCGTGCATCCGCCCGGCCAGCCCGTACCGCTTGGAGCACACCGGCCACGCGTTCCAGCCCTGCGAGCCGAGGACCTCCTCCGCGACCCGGATCTGCTGCACGCGGGCGGCCAGGTCGGCCCGTTTCGCGAACGCCAGCCCGCCGTACTCCTCCCACGTCGGCTGCCAGAACTGCAGCCCTCCGTAGAAGCCGTTGCCGGTGTTCACCGCCCACCGCCCCCCGCCTCCAGCGCGGCCGCGTGCACCACCATCAGCGACACCCGGTGGGCGACCACGTCGTGCATCTCCCGCGCGATC
>NZ_JBGBPT010000188.1:0-2514 GCF_041106355.1 Streptomyces sp. BF23-19
GGGGGACTTGAACCCCCACGCCCGATAAAGGGCACTAGCACCTCAAGCTAGCGCGTCTGCCATTCCGCCACCCGGACAAGGTGTCTGTCTCGCGTCCCTCGCGGGCCGTTCCGACGTGGAAAACATTACCAAACATTCCGGGGTCCTCGATCACACCCCCCGACGACCGAGGATCGCCCTTGGGCAGAGCGGCCAGGAGCGGGAGGATGGGGGTTCGGTACTGATCAGTGGGAGGAAGCAGCGTGAGCGAGTCGAGCACGGGCAGGACCGTCTCCGGCGAGGACGAGGTGGTCGACCTCTGCCGGGACCTCATCCGGATCGACACCAGCAACTACGGGGACCACTCGGGCCCCGGGGAGCGCAAAGCGGCGGAATGGGTCGCCGAGAAGCTCGCCGAGGTCGGACTGGAGCCGCAGATCTTCGAATCGCACAAGGGGCGCGCCTCGACCGTGGCGCGGATCGAGGGGGAGGACCCCTCGCGGCCGGCGCTGCTGATCCACGGGCACACCGACGTGGTTCCGGCCAACGCCGCCGACTGGACGTACGACCCCTTCGCGGGCGAGATCGCCGACGGCTGCGTGTGGGGCCGCGGCGCCGTCGACATGAAGGACATGGACGCGATGACGCTGGCCGTCGTACGCGACCGGATGCGCAGCGGGCGCAAGCCCCCGCGGGACATCGTGCTGGCCTTCCTCGCCGACGAGGAGGCCGGCGGCATCTACGGCGCCCGGCACCTCGTGGACAAGCACCCGGGCCTGTTCGAGGGCGTCACCGAGGCGATCGGCGAGGTCGGCGGGTTCTCCTTCACGGTGAACGAGAACCTGCGGCTCTACCTGGTGGAGACCGCCCAGAAGGGCATGCACTGGATGCGGCTCACGGTGGAGGGCACCGCGGGCCACGGCTCCATGACCAACAACGACAACGCCATCACGGAGCTCTGCGAGGCCGTGGGCAGGCTCGGCCGCCACCAGTGGCCGGTCCGCGTGACCAAGACGGTACGCAGCTTCCTGGACGAGCTCTCCGACGCGCTCGGGACCCCCCTGGACCCCGACAACATGGACGCGACGCTCGCCAAGCTCGGCGGCATCGCCAAGATGGTCGGCGCGACGCTGCGCAACTCGGCGGCCCCGACGATGCTGGGTGCCGGCTACAAGGTCAACGTCATCCCCGGCCAGGCGACGGCCCACGTCGACGGCCGCTTCCTGCCCGGCTACGAGGACGAGTTCTTCGCCGACCTGGACCGGATCCTCGGTCCGCGCGTGAAGCGGGAGGACGTGCACGGCGACAAGGCGCTGGAGACGGACTTCGACGGCCGGCTGGTGGACGCCATGCAGGGCGCCCTGAAGGCCGAGGACCCGATCGCGCGGGCCGTCCCGTACATGCTCTCGGGCGGTACGGACGCCAAGTCCTTCGACGACCTCGGCATCCGTTGCTTCGGCTTCGCGCCGCTGCAGCTGCCGCCGGAGCTGGACTTCGCCGGGATGTTCCACGGTGTGGACGAGCGGGTGCCGGTCGACGGGCTGAAGTTCGGCGTGCGGGTGCTCGACCGGTTCATCGACAACGCCTGAGAATTCGAGAAGGTGTGCGCATTCCACTGAGAAGAGTGAATGCACTCATACGCTCGTAGCCCCGGTGATCCCTCCTCGTTACAGGTGTTGCGGTCCGCGGCTGGGACCGCAATTGCCTACTAGGAGGAACAATGATCAAGAAGGTTGTCGCCGCTGCGGCTGCTACCGGTGGCCTGGTTCTCGCGGGTGCGGGTCTGGCCCACGCCGATGCGGGTGCGCAGGGTGCGGCCATCGGTTCGCCCGGTGTCCTGTCCGGCAACGTGCTGCAGGTTCCCGTCCACGTTCCCGTGAACGTCTGCGGCAACACGATCTCCGTCATCGGCCTGCTGAACCCGGCCTTCGGCAACACCTGCGTCAACGCCTGACGCGTCTGAAGTCTTCGGCCCCGGAGCGCATCCCAGCGCTCGGGGCCACCGGGCTTTTCGGCCCGGATTTCTCTCACTTCCGGCGTACCAGGCGGGGGAGCCAGGACGGCCGGGCCGTCGAACGACGGCCGAAACGTACACACCAGGGGACGAGTACAGATGCGACGACCGGCACAGGTCACCAGGAAGACCCTGATCACCATGGCGGCCGCGGGGGGTGTCCTCGCGATGGGCGGGGGCTACGCACACGCGGACTCCGGCGCCTCGGGGCACGCCACGAACTCACCGGGCCTGCTGTCCGGGAACAACCTGCAGGTGCCCGTGGACGCACCGGTGAACGCCTGCGGGAACACGATCACCGTGGTGGGAGCCCTCAACCCGGCCTTCGGCAACGACTGCGCGAACGGATCGGGCCACGCCGAGCCCAAGCCGCCGAAGCCCCCGAAGCCGGAGCACCCGGGCGACGACGAACCGTGCGACGACCACCCCGGTAACCCGGGCGGTCCCGGTAACCCGGGCGGTCCCGGTAACCCGGGCGGTCCCGGTAACCCGGGCGGTCCCGGTAACCCGGGCGGTCCCGG
>NZ_JBGBPT010000189.1:0-2398 GCF_041106355.1 Streptomyces sp. BF23-19
ATCGAGTCATCAGAACGCCTCGGACGGCGCAGGTGGGTGATCGAGCGAACCATGTCCTGGCTGACCGGCTACCGCCGGCTCAACCACCGCTACGAGCGCCACCCCCGCAACTACCTGGCATTTCTCGGACTCGCCGCCGCCCTCTGCTGCTACAAACGACTCGCCCGCCTCACCACATAGGACACGGTCTAAGGCCCTCGCCGCTGCTGAGTGCGCTGGAGCTGAAGTGCAACAACACCTCCTACCGGCCGGTGATGGACGCGATCGACCTGATCCAGCACTACCTGGATCAGCCGCTGAAGGAGGGGGCGTTCTTCGATCCGGCGGAGAGCGTGCCACTGGCGGGGGTGGTGCCCGAGCAGTGGCGGGCGGCGGTGGTGGACGACAAGTCTGCGACTACCTCGCCGACGTTGGAATGCGCCAGGAGATTCACGAGGGGCTGCAGGTGGTAGAGGACTGGAATTCTGCGAACAAGGACCTCTTCTACGGCGAGGAAGGCGACCTGGGCGGGCAGGACAAGGAATCCCAGGAGGTCAGTATGCTCGCGCTGGACCTGCTCCAGTCCGCGCTGGTGCACGTCAACACGCTGCTGATGCAGGAGTTCCTGGCTGATCCGAAGTGGGCGGGCAGGCATCACCGATGCGGACCGCCGGGCGATGGTGCCTGGCCCGCGCACCCCGCAGGGGGAGGCAACCGGAGCCCCGGCGTAGCACCAGGGCTCCGGGGCTTGGCCGCAAGCTGCGCGAGGTGATCCTGGTCTTCCTGGACGTAGCTTCTGGCAGCTCCGGGGATGTCGGGCAGGGGGTGGTCAGCGATGGAGATGTACCGCCCCCTGGCGTGAGGCGGGGCCTGTGTCGATGCCTGCGGTGTCCAGTACGGCCGTGTAGGTGCGGCGGGGTAGGTCGGCCGGGATGTGCCAGACGTCTTTGGCGCCGAGTTCCCGGGCCGCGTCGAGGTGCTCGGGGCGTGAGACCAAGGCGTCGACGGTGGCCCCGGTGTGGCGGGCGAGTTGGACGGCGATGCCGCCCACGGCACCGGCCGCGCCAGTGATCAGAACGTTGTCTCCGTCAGTGACTGCTGCCCGGCTCAGGGCCTGCAGCGTACTCACCCCGGCCAGCGGCAGTGCCGCAGCATCCTCCAGTGCAAGTGTGGTGGGTGCGGCCGCAAGCAGCCGGGTGGGCAGGGAGACCTGCTCGGCCCAGGTACCGCAGCTGGTGGCGATCTGTGCGGACATCGCTATTGCCTGGTCCCCAGGACGGTAGCGGGGGTGGTTGGAAGCGGTGACGACTCCGGCCAGATCCCAGGGTCATTGCGTGAAGGCGGTCGGTCCGGTTCGCCGGTCTCGGGTGTGACGTGACGTCATGTCCTGGCTTGGGGCGAGAAGAGCCCGGGAAGCAGAGCAGGCACGGTGCTGGTGATCATGTGGTTGTCGAGACCCATGAGAACCGAGCGAGACCGTGCCTGCCCGAATATCATCGCCCATGCCAGCCGGGCTGGGACAACTGGCCTTCCGAATGCCCGGACCACCGAGGAGGACGCCGCTGACCTGCGGCGCTTCCTGGATCTGGTGCCCGATCCTCGCGGACGGAACGGGCGACGGTATCCGGCGCACGCGCTGCTCTGTGCGGCCGCGGCGGCGGTCCTGACCGGTGCCCGCTCGCTCATTGCGATCAGTGAATGGACCACAGATGCGCCGCAGCACGTCCTGGGACTCCTCGGCTTTCCGGCCGACCCGCTCACCGGCCTGCGGACGGTGCCGCACGCCGCCACCGTCCGCCGCCTGCTCCAGCACGTCGACGGCGACGCGCTGGACACGGCCATCGGCGCATACCTGCAGGCCAGAACCCCACCACCGGCGCCACCCGCACCACCCCCGAAACGGCCGGCCCTGCGGGCCATCGCCGTCGACGGCAAGACCGTGCGAGGCTCGCGCACCCCGACCACGACCGCGATCCAACTGCTGGCCGCAATGAACCACCACGGCGTAGTCCTGGCCCAGCGGCAGATCGCCTCCAAGAGCAACGAAATACCCGCCTTCCAGCCTCTGCTGGACACGATTGATCTGGCCGGCACGGTGCTGACCGGTGACGCCCTGCACACCCAGCACGGCCACGGCGCCTACCTCATCGAGCGCGGAGCCCACTACCTGGCCATCGTCAAGAAGAACCACCCCGGCCTGTATGCGCAGGTCGGGAAGCTGCCCTGGGCCGAGATCCCGCTGGACCACCACACCCGCGAACGGGCTCACCACCGCGATGAGATCCGTCGACTCAAGGTCGCCGCGTTCCGCCACATCGACTACCCCGGCGCCCGCCAGGCGATCCAAGTCGTGCGATGGCGCCGCGACCTCGCCACCGGGAAGGGGCCGTCCGAGCGCGTCTACCTGATCACCAGCCTG
>NZ_JBGBPT010000190.1:0-2387 GCF_041106355.1 Streptomyces sp. BF23-19
CTCGGTTGCCCCGGCAGTGCGGCGAGGCGCGGTGCCGGGCGGCGCGGACCCGACAAGATCCGAAAGAGACGGCCTAGCGGATTTCGAGGATCTTTTCCCGCATCGCGTAGACCACGGCCTCCATCCGGGAGTGCAACTGCAGCTTCTCCAGGATGTTGCGGACGTGGTTCTTCACGGTGTTCTCGGAAATGAACAACTGCTTGGCGATATCACGGTTGTTCATACCGGTGGCCACCAGTTTCAGGACCTCCAGCTCCCGGTCCGTCAGCCGCGGCGCGGGCACCAGCCGCCGCTCGTCGGTCCGCTGGATCATCGACTTGAACTCGGTGAGCAGCTTCGACGCCATCGACGGGCTGATCTGCGACTGGCCGTCCGCCACCGCCCGGATCGCCGTGGCCACCTCGTCCGTCGAGATCTCCTTCAGGAGGTACCCGGTCGCACCCGCCTTGATCGCGTCGTAGAGGTCCGCCTCCTCGTCGCTGATCGTCAGCATGATGATCTTCGCGGAGGGGGCCACCTCCTTGATCGAGGTGCACGCCTCGATCCCACCGCGCCGCGGCATCCGCACGTCCATCAGCACGATGTCCGGAAGCAGGTCGGCCGCCTTGTCCACGGCCTCCGCGCCGTCCCCGGCCTCACCGACGACCTGGATGTCCTCCTCCTGCGCGAGGACGATCTCCAGTCCCCGCCGGAAGAGCGCGTGGTCATCGACCACGAGCACCCTGATGGGCTCCCGGGCGGTCTCCTGCGACGGGTCGTCCGTCCCGCGGCAGCCCGCGACGCCGTCGTCCCCGCGCACCGGCCCGAAGCTGTCCGCCATCGTTCCTCCCCCTGCATGTGCTCAGCTGCTGGGCCAACCGGACACACACCGCAGCCGGTTGACTGCACGCCATGATTCCATGCCCGCACCACGACCCGGGGGCCACAAGTGAGCCACCTGGCGCATACCCGTCGCACACCCGTCACACAGGCGCCCCCGCGCAGGCGCCTGGGCGCCTGCCCGGGGGCGATGAACGGATGTGATCGACCTCAGCCGCCGAGCGCGCCACCGGCGCCGCCCCGCGGCTCCTCCGAGCTGGAGGCACCGTCCGGGTTCACGTGGATGACTCCGTAGTCATAGGCGTGACGGCGGTAGACAACACTGGGCAACTTCGTCTCGGAGTCGACGAACAGATAGAAGTCGTGGCCGACCAGTTCCATCTCGTACAGGGCCTGGTCGAGCGACATCGGTGCGGCCGAGTGGGTCTTCTCGCGGACGACGAGCGGGCCTTCGCCCTGCACCTCGATGGATCCGATCCGGGTGATCGGTACCCCGTCCTTCTTCTCCTCGGACACCGGCTGGCCGCTGCCGTTCAGCGATGCGACGCCCGGCACCACGTCGGCGACCTCCGCCGCCGGGATCCGGCCGCTGCCGCGGCGGGTGTAACGCTTGTCGTGCTGCTTGCGCAGCCGGGCCTCCAGCTTGTCCTGAGCCAGGTCCAGCGCCGCGTACGCGTCGGCGGCGGCGGCCTCGGCCCGGATCACCGGGCCCCGCGAACGCAGGGTGATCTCCACGCGGTCGGAACGGTCGGCCTGACGCGGGTTGTGCTCCTTGGACACCTCGACGTCCAAGCTGATCACCTTGGCGTCGAGCTTCTGGATCCGCTCCGGATTCAGCTTCTCGGCCACGTGCTTGCGGAACCGCTCGGGCACCTCGGTCTTGCGGCCCTTGACGACGATGTCCACGCAGAACTCCGTTCCCGGATAGCTCCACCCGACGGGGCGAAGCGTCTCCCTTTCGCACCAGACTCCGGTGAAGGCCGGAGCCTCGGACTTGGCGACTTTCACCTCCTCCTCCCCCATCGGCAAGATCAACACCCCACCGACTTCGGAGTCGAGAGACAGCCTCCTGAGTTCCTTACAACCGAACATATCCCTCTATGGCGGTTGTCGGCACCCGCTACCGGAATGTACTTCCGACGAAGTGGCTGTTCCCTCTTACTACCTGCAACGATGGGCCTTCCCCGCCAGTTCCGAATCTATTCACAAGATTTTTCTTCTGTACGAGTTGCTCAAACGCGCGGCACCCGCTCGATCCGTCTGAACGAGTCCGCCGGCGCGGCCACCACCGCCGCCCGCAGCGCCGCCCCCGGGCCCGTGACCAGCCCCGCGGCGCGCACCGCCCGGGCCGCCTCCGCCAGCGTCGCCCCGGTGGTGACGAGGTCGTCCACGAGCACGATCCGGGTCCCGCCCGGCAGGAGCCCCCGCGCACCCCGGCGCACCGCCAGCGCGCCCGCGAGGTTCTCCCGGCGCTGCCGGGCCCCCAGCCCCGCCTGGTCCGCCACCGCCCGCCGCAGCCCCAGTACGGGCGCCACCCGCGCGCGAACACCGGCCCGCCGCAGCCGACC
>NZ_JBGBPT010000191.1:0-2171 GCF_041106355.1 Streptomyces sp. BF23-19
ACCGACGATCACATCGGTGCGGGTGAAACCGGCGCGGCCGAGCCGCTGCCAGCAGTGGGCCGCCACCTCCGCGGTCTGCGGCCCGGCGTCCTGCGACGGCAAGCGTTCCGTGTCAGCCGCGGAGGGCCTGGACCGCGGCTTCGAGCCGCTTGCCGAAGTCACCGTCCGCCTGACGGAAGTTGTTGATCGCACGCTCGACGATGTCGTCACGGGAGACCTTGGCGATGAAGCCGGACAGGTTCTCGATCAGACGGGACTTCTCGTCCTCCGAGTACAGGCGGTAGAGGTTGCCCGCCTGGACGAAGTCGTCGTCCTCGCTGTGGACGGCGGCGGCGTGGTTGCCCGTGCCGCCGGTCACGTCGATGGGCTGCCACAGCGGGCGGTCCGTCTGGTGCGGGCCGCCGAAGCTGTTCGGCTCGTAGTTCTTCGCGCCCTTGTGGCGGCCGTCGTACAGGTAGCCGTCACGGGAGTTGGTGCGCGCCTCGGTGGCGTGCGGGCGGTTCACCGGCAGGTGGTCGGCGTTGATGCCGACGCGGTAGCGGTGGGCGTCGCCGTAGCCGAAGAGGCGACCCTGGAGCATCTTGTCCGGGGACGGGCCGATGCCGGGGACGAAGTGCGCCGGCGAGAAGATCGACTGCTCGACCTCGGCGAAGACGTTCTCCGGGTTGCGGTTGAGCTCCAGCTTGCCGATCTCGATCAGCGGGTAGTCCGCGTGCGGCCACACCTTGGTGAGGTCGAACGGGTTGAAGCGGTAGTTCGCCGCCTCGGCCGCCGGCATGATCTGGACCTGGACGGTCCAGGACGGGAAGTCGCCGCGCTCGATGGACTCGCGCAGGTCGCGCTGGTGGCTGTCGGGGTCCTCACCGGCGAGCTGGTTGGCCTCGGCCTGGGTGAGGTTCTTGATGCCCTGGTCGGTCTTGAAGTGGTACTTGACCCAGAAGACCTCGCCGGCCTCGTTGTTCCACTGGAACGTGTGCGAGCCGAAGCCGTTCATGTGGCGGTAGGACGCCGGGATGCCGCGGTCGCCGAACAGCCAGGTCACCTGGTGGGTCGACTCGGGCGACAGACCCCAGAAGTCCCAGACGTTGTCCGCCTCCTGCGAGCCCGTGTACGGGTCGCGCTTCTGGGTGTGGATGAAGTCGGGGAACTTGATGGCGTCCTTGATGAAGAACACCGGGGTGTTGTTGCCGACGAGGTCGTAGTTGCCCTCTTCGGTGTAGAACTTCAGCGCCCAGCCGCGGGGGTCGCGGACCGCGTCGGCGCTGCCGAGGTTGCCGGCGACCGTGGAGAAGCGCAGGAAGGTCTCGGTCTCCTTGCCGACCTCGGACAGGAACTTGGCCCGGGTCCACTGCGAGACGTCGCGGGTCAGCGTGAAGGTGCCGTACGCACCGGCGCCGCGGGCGTGCACCACGCGCTCCGGGATGCGCTCGCGGTTGAAGTGCGCGAGCTTCTCGAGGAGCAGCTGGTCCTGGACCAGGACGGGGCCGCCGACGCCGGCGGTCTCACTGTTCTGGTTGTCGGCGACCGGCGCTCCGGCCTCCGTGGTGAGCGGTCCCTGCGTCACGTGCGCCTCCTGCGTCATCCCTGCATGTCCTGTCCTTGGCGTTTGCCGTAACCGATCCTACGATGGACTTTGTCTAAGTCAAGTAAGCATCCAAGTCCGCACCGGTTCGGGAGTTACACCGAATCCCCTCACTGTTAGGCTGATGTCTATGAGTGACCTGCTGGATCGACTTCGCGGACGCGGCTGGCGCATGACGGCGCAGCGGCGCGTCGTGGCCGAGGTGCTCGACGGTGACCACGTGCACCTGACGGCCGACGAGGTGCACGCGCTCGCGGTGGCCAAGCTGCCCGAGATCTCCCGTGCGACCGTCTACAACACGCTGGGCGAGCTCGTCACCCTCGGCGAGGTGCTGGAGGTCTCCACGGACCGCCGCGCCAAGCGGTACGACCCGAACGCCCACCGGCCCCACCAGCATCTGGTCTGCGCCCGGTGCGGCGCGATCCGCGACGTGCATCCGGCGGGCAACCCGCTGGCCGACCTGCCGGACACGGAACGCTTCGGCTTCGTCGTGTCGGCGGTCGAGGTGACGTACCGCGGCGTCTGCCCGAACTGCGCGGCCGCCTGAGCGCACGCACACGAAAGGGCCCGGAACCCCCTCGGGGGGTCC
>NZ_JBGBPT010000192.1:0-1908 GCF_041106355.1 Streptomyces sp. BF23-19
GGCTCGTGGGCCGCCTCAAGGACGACAAGCCGGTGCTGGCGTGGGAGACCGTACTGAGCGGCCGGACCAGGACCGCGCCCACCCGGGGTGAGCCCCCGCCGGCATGACCGCGGGGACGGGGACGGGGACGGGGGCGGGCGCGGGCGCGGGGGCGGGCGCGGGGGTGGGGGCGGGGTCCGCCGCCCGGACCGCCACCGGGGCGGCCAGTGGCGGCACTCGGAGGGTGCCCGTCGTCGAGGTGGTGCGCGTGGGGAACATCGTTACCTCCGTCATGCGAACAGCCGGCGCCAGGTTTCCGGGCCCGGGTAGCCGTTGGCCGAAGCGCCGGTCCAGCCCTGCGCGCGCTGGAAGGCCTCGACGTTGCGGCGGTCGGCCTCGCTCCAGCGCAGGCCCGGACCGGATGTGTAGTACTTGCCGAAGCCCTTCTTCACCAGCTGACGACCGAGAGCCCTGATGGCCTCGTGCGACCGACCCGGCCGGAACACCGCGGCACCCGGGTAGGCCCGTACCCCGCCGGGTCCGGGCGCGGCCGCCACCGTCGGCGGGATGTTCTTGCCCTGCTTCTCGACGAGCAGCTTCCAGGTGTGCGCGCCCGGGATGCCGTCGGCGTCCGCGCCCGTCCAGCCCTGTGCGCGCTGGAAGGCGGCGGTGGCGAGCTGGTCGTGGTCGCTCCACGTCCGGTCGGCCACCCCCTTGGGGTAGAACCGGTACGCGCCGCGCTCGATCAGCATCCTGCCGAGCTGGGCCACGTGGTCGTTGGTGGCGCCGGGGCCGAACTTGTCCGCGCCCGGGAAGACCGTCGCGTCCCCCGGCTTGGGGCCCGCCGGGGCGTCCGGGAGGAGGCCGCCCGGCACCCCGTTGAACCGGTACGGGACGTACTTCGTCGCGTTGCTCCAGTACCCGTAGGGCGTGGCCAGCTTCCGCGTGTTCGGGCGCGTCTGCTCGTAGGCGACGTAGTGCGTGCGCGTCGAGTCGACCCAGCCGCCGAAGATGACCACGTGCGAGCCGTTGTTGGGGTCCGCCGGGTTGTGGAAGAGGAGCATGTCCCCCGGCAGCAGCTCATCCTTGGTGATCTTGGTGGCGAACTTGTCGAGGCTGCCGGTCCATTCGTTCGACCCCAGGTTCCAGACCATGGAGACGTAGCCCGAGCAGTCCTGCCGGTACCCGTCCGTCCAGTACTCGGACATGCTGTACGGGACCCCCGCGTCCAGCCACAGCTTCGCCCGGTTGATGATCGTCGCGCGGTCGATCCGCCGCACCACGCCCGGCTGGGCCGGAGCACCCGGCTTCCCCACCGGCCCGCCCTTGGGGCCGTGCAGCGGGGTCCGGCCGCCCTGCGGGGAGCTCGGGTCGTCCAGGGCCGACGGCCCCGGGGGCGGGGCGGTCACGGCCGCCGCGGTCGCACCGCCGCCACCGAGGACCACTCCCGCGGCGGTGGCCAGCACCAGCGCCCTGCGGGCGCCGCGTGCGGCCGGGTGCCCCCCGTCCCGGAGCGGTATGGCCCGCGCGCGGGCGAGGGCGCGGCGGCGCTGGGAGCAGCCCCGGCACGCACAGTCGCCCGCGGGCTCGTACTCCTCGAAACCGGGCATCGGCATCTGCACATGCGTCGGAGGCTGCATCGTCATGCGGTTCCGTCCACTCCCCTGCTCATCCACTCGTCCACTCGTCCACTGGTCCACTGGTCGACCGGAGCCGAACCTGATAAAGCATCAGATACGGCAGGCGCAGACATATGGTGCACGATAAACCCGTCAAACATGGGTTAATCGGACAAGGCGGGCGTGGCTGGTCACGGGCACCCCTGGAGGTGGGGTAGAGTTTTCCCTGTCAGCAAGCGCCGCTAGCTCAGTTGGTTAGAGCAGCTGACTCTTAATCAGCGGGTCCGGGGTTCGAGTCCCTGGCGGCGCA
>NZ_JBGBPT010000193.1:0-1875 GCF_041106355.1 Streptomyces sp. BF23-19
GTTCGGCTGCCCCGTTCCGCGGCTGCCACACGGGCGGCCTCACCCACACGGCAGCCACAGCCCATCGCCACGAACCGACGCGGCCAACGATGAACAGCCCGCCACAGCTGTCACGGGACGCGGCTTCCGGATCGCCCGGCAGGCTGTGACCGGGCGCCCGCCGCCGGGCCGTCTCAGGCGAGGACGTTCACGGCCCTGGCGACGACGAGTCCGAGGATCATGAGGGAGAGGATGGACTGGAGGGTCATGACGCTCTTGGCCCAGGGGGCGAGTGGCATGACGTCGGTGGGGCTCAGCGCGGTGGAGTTGGTGAACCCGAGGTAGAGGTAGTCGACGTAGTGGGGGCGCCAGTGCGGGGCGTTCAGTTCGGGACTGAGCTGTTGGGGGAAGGCGAGCGCCGGAGTGGGGGGCATGCGGTGGGCCCGGGCGGCAGGTCCTCCGCTGTCGAGTTCGAAGTAAAGCAGGGAGAAGGCGAGAACGGTGGAGGACCAGACGCTGCCGCCGGCCAGCAGGAGGGCGTTGGCGGAGTTGGTCTCGTGCCCGCCGTGGATGAGATCGTCGATCAGCTGGACGGTCGACCAGATCGCGCTGCTCACGAGCACGACGACCAGGGCGATCGCCACCGAGCGCAGGACGGTGGAGCGGCGGCTGATCCGCCCGGGGTCTCCCGAGATCAGCGCCACCAGCAGGAGGCCTTCGGCGAGGGGAAGCGCCCATCGGGGCCCGAGACGCAGGTCGTCGGGCAGAAGCAGGGTGAGGACCGCAGAAGCGACGACCGCTGCGGCCATCGGCCAGCGGCTCTCGGTGCGGACAGCAGATCTCGACCCCGGCTCACGTGGGCTCGTACGGCCCGTTTCGGAGGGTTTGTGTCCGGTCACGGCCGATCGCTTCCCGGGCCCGGTGGCAGCTCGGATCGCATGTGCCGCCCAGCTATCCGGCGTCGGCGTTGCGGATGCTGCCGGTCGTCCTTGGTTCGGGATTCATGTGCCGCTCCTCGCAGGTGAAGGCGTACGGGGCGGCTGCCCCGACGGCCTCGACGACCGCGCCTGGGACGCTCGCTCGGGATGACGCGGCGCCGGAACTCTGATCCACCGTAGACCGGGGTGATCAAGGTCCGCGGGCGACACGCTCTGCATTCACACGCCCGCCGAGCCGCAGGCCGGCAGGGCGCGGCGACGAGCCGCATGGTCGGTCGGCGGCTTCGCCCGCTGCAACAGACCAGAGACCTCAGCGTTCTCTTCTACGGCCTTCACCCCACCCCACGCCCCACTCCTGGCAACAAGGCGGACGCTGGGCCGGGGGTGCGTGCCGTTGGCTGTCCCGCGCGGTCAGGAGCAGGACCGAGGCCTTGAAGTAGGTGGTGCCGAGCGCGGTGGCCACCGCTTCGGCGGACATGCCGCGCGTCCCCGAAATCCACCGTCCGCCCATCCCGGTCCACCAGCGCACCGCCCTCTGCCACGGCCCTGCCCACAGGCAGGCCGGACCCCCTGCGACCCTGCCCCCTTCGCGCACGCGCCCACACCCGGACAGGCCCGACAACCAGCACGGTTGGATACCGATCCTGACGACGCGGCACTGCTGGAGGGCGGGCCGCAGTTGCCGTATCCGGCAGAGCGGGCGCGGCTGCGTGAGGCGGCCGGCGTCACGCAGGCCCGGCTCGCGGCCGCGCTGAAGATGCCGTCGGACGGTGAAGAACCGGGAGACCGGCGGCCCGCCCCGGGCGGCGTCACCCGAGGCGGGCCGCCGGGCAAAGAGGTGACGTGCCGACCTGCGAAAACACTGGTTTTCGGATCATCACCCACGGCTACCCGTTCGAATGAACGTACCGCGCAGAAACCGTTGTCCACCCAACGAGTGGTGATCCACTTGCCGTGC
>NZ_JBGBPT010000194.1:0-1757 GCF_041106355.1 Streptomyces sp. BF23-19
CGATGCGGGGGCGGGGTGCGGCTCGGGGTCGTGGGGGGCGGGGTCGTGGGGGGCGGGATGGTGCGGGGTGGGATCGTGCGGGGTGGGATCGTGCGGGGCGGCGGCCCCCGGGCCCCCGGACGCCTGCCATCCCTTGGGCGGGGGCGTCGGCAGGGGCCTGCGTACCGGCTCCAGCGGTGGCGTCGCCGCCCCCTGCCCGGTCCCCCACGAGGTGGCCCGCGAGCCCCCCGCCGCGTCGGCCGCGGTGGGCGCCTCCGCGCCCAGCAGCTCCTGCGGCAGGACCAGCACGGCGAGCACTCCGCCGTAGATGTTCGACTTGAGCTCGACGGCGATCCCGTGCCGGCGGGCCAGCGCCGACACCACGAACAGGCCGATCCGACCGTCCGCCAGCAGGTGCCGGACGCTGATCTGGTCGGGGTCGGCGAGCAGGGCGTTCATCCGGTGCTGTTCCTCGGCCGGCATGCCCAGTCCCCGGTCCTCCACCTCGACGGCGATCCCGGCGGTGACCCGCTCGGCCCGCAGCACCACATCGGTGTCGGGGGCGGAGAAGACCGTGGCGTTCTCGACCAGTTCGGCCAGCAGGTGCACCACGTCCGCGACGGCGTGCCCGCGCACGCTGCCGCCGGTCGGGGGCACGACCTTGACCCGGGTGTACTGCTCGACCTCCGCGACCGAGGAGCGGAGCACCTCGCTCAGGTCGATGGGCCTGGTCCACTGACGACGGGACGCGGCGCCGCCCAGTACGGCGAGGTTCTCGGCGTGGCGGCGGATCCGGGTGGCGAGGTGATCGACGTGGAAGAGCTCCTTGAGCAGGTCCGGGTCCTCGACCGTGTCCTCCAGCTCGTCCAGCAGCGAGATCTCGCGGTGCACGAGGGACTGGAGCCGGCGCGCGAGGTTGACGAAGACCTCGACCTTGCGCTCGGTGTCGGTCGGGGCGGCGGGGCCGGCCAGCCGCAGGAGGGTCGTGTGCGCCTCTTCGCGGGCGCCGCGCAGCTCCTGCGAGAGCAGCCAGAACTCGTCCATCCCGGCCGGGTCCCCGCCGGGCGGCGGCGTGCTCGGTCCACCCCGCACCGGCCGGGGCGGGGTCTCGCCCCGTTCCAGCCGGTCGGCGGCCGTGCGCAGCTCGCCCCGGCCGCGCACGCTGGAGCGGCGCAGCGCCTCGCACCGGTCCCGTACGGCCTTGCCGGCGCGCTGGGCCCCGAGCAGGGCCGCGGCGAGGGCGCCCACCACGAGGAGGGCGCAGCCGGTGAGCACCGGCCACAGCCGGGCGTCGCGGTCGCCGGCTCCCCCGCCGAGCTGGAGGGTGAAGATCACCGCGGCGGCACCGCTGAGCGCGGCGGCCAGCGTGGGCAGGACGGCGGCGCGCACCAACAGGGGGCGTATCTGCCGGCTGGGACCGGTGACGGCGTGTCTCGACGGTGCGTGGCGGGCGGCGCGGAGTCCGGACATCTGCGTCCTCGGTACGTGGGGCCCGGCCCCCAGCGTTCCCGGGGCCCGGTGTTGATCACCGAATACCCACGCTAGACCCCATCGCAGCACCCCGGACGCCCAGTTGGCGAACTTCGCGGGGGTGCTTCCCGCTCCCGGTGGAGCGCTCGTACAGCAGCCCGAATGCGCCGGTCAGGCCCTGGGGACCGCCCCGGCGCCGCCCCGCGGCAGCCGGGTCGACCGCGCGACCCGCGTCGACCGGTCCGCACGACCGTCGGGCGCCCCGGCGGGCCGGGGCGGGCGCGCCCTCCGGCCGGACCGTGCGCTAC
>NZ_JBGBPT010000195.1:0-1689 GCF_041106355.1 Streptomyces sp. BF23-19
CCTGCGCGGCGGGCTGGGCCCGCCCCCTGGCCCGCCGGGCGCTCCTGGCGCTGCCGGACCTGGCCGAACTGGGGCCCGTGGCCACGGTCGGGCCCCGGCTGCCGGGCTGCGCGCCCGCGCTGGACCTGGGGGCGCCCCGCCGGGGTGTGCCCGCGCCCGGCGTCGATCTGGACGGGGACGCCGACGCGGTGATCGTGTTCACCTCCGGGACCACCTCCCTGCCGCGGGCCGTCGTCCACACCCGGGCGAGCCTGGCCGCGGGTATGACCACGGTCTCCGCCCTGTTCGACGCGCGCGGGGACCGGCCGGTGCTCGGCGGTACCTTCTTCGTCCTCGTCCCCGCGCTGGCGCGGGGCGCCGCCGTCGCCCTCCCCGCGGGCAACTCCCGTGTACTGGCCCGCCAGTTGGACCGACTGCGGCCCGAGGACACCTATCTGACCCCGCCCCGGCTGCGGGACGCGCTGGGCGCGGGCGCCCGCTTCCACGGCCGGGTGTGGACGGGATCGGCCCCGGCCGGCGCCGGGCTGCTGGAACGCGTACGCGCGGCGGGTGCGGGCGAGGCATGGGGGGTGTACGCGCTGACCGAACTGTTCCCGGCCGCCGCGGTGGAGGCGCGGGAGAAGTCCGCGTTCGAGGCGGCCGGGGAGCCCGGTGACCTGGTCGGGGCGCCGCTGCCCGGCGTACGCGCCGAGCCGGACGGCAGCGGGCAGCTGCTGCTGTCCGGCCCCGCCGCCCGCCATCGCTACCTCGGGGAGGAGCCCGACCCGTGGGTGCGGACGGGCGACCGGGCACGGTTGGACGGTGCGGGCCGCATCGTCCTCGAAGGCAGGAGCAAGGACATGGTGCTGCGCCGGGCGGAGAACATCTACCCGGGGCTGTACGAGCCCGCCCTGCACGTCCCCGGGGTGGAACTGGCCGTGCTCGTCGGGATCCCGGCGGGCGACGGCGACGAACGGCTCGTCGCCGTCGTACAGCCGCGGCGCGGTACGGACGAACAGGCCCTGCGCGCCGCCCTGTCGGAGCCGGTCCGGCGGATGGGCACGGCCCGGCCCGACGCCCTGCTGCTCGCGCGGATCCCGCTGTCGGGGCGCTCGCGCAAACCGGACCGCGCGGCGACGGCCGCGCTCGCGGCACGCCGGCTGGAGGTGTCCGGCCGATGACCACCGTGTCCCAGGCACGCGCCCGACGGCGGGACCGCCGCGTCTATCTGCGCAGCCATCCATTGCTGTTCGGGCTGCTCGCCGCCACCCGCGGGCGTCCGGTGCGCCGGGTCGGACGGACCCTGCTGGTGCACGGCCCGCAGGCCTACCGGGAGGCCCTGACCCGGCTGCCGCTCGACCGGACGGCGGCCGGCACGACGGGCGCCGCCGCGCGGTCGGCCCTGGGCGACGGCGCGGCCGGGGCCGGGGGCGTGCTGTTCGACCAGGAGGGCGCCGGGCACCGGGCGGACCGGCGGGATCTCGCCGGTTCCCTGGGCGGGGCCGGGGTCGAGGATCTCCGGTCGCTCTGGCGGCCGCTGCTCGTACGCCGACTCGCGCCGCTGGAGCGGGGCGGCGAGGTGGACCTCGTCGACCTCGCGCGGGAGCTGTCCGGGTCGGTCGTGTGCGCCCTGCTGGGGTCCGGCGCCGACCGGCGGGCGGTCGCGGAGGCGGCGGCGCGGGCCGCGGCCGCCTCCGTACGCAGCCATCT
>NZ_JBGBPT010000196.1:0-1677 GCF_041106355.1 Streptomyces sp. BF23-19
TCGACGGGGGCCGGGTGGAGCCGGCGGACGTGGCGCCGGGTGGGCTGGACCCCGGGAGCGTGGGCCGGCCGCGGGCCCGCCGGGGATTACGGGACAGCCCTTAGCGGGGGGACGGGACCGGCGTCGGGGCCGGGGAGGCGACCCCGGGGCCCTTGTCGTCCGCGAGGACCTGGTAGCCGGAGGGCTGACCGGTGTCCACCGGGCCGCTGACCGTCACACCGACTCCGATCGCCAGAGCCGCCGCGATGATTCCGATCAGGCCCGCCAGCTTGCTGCGCATGTGTTGAACCCCCTGGTGTGTACCCGGTGCGGCTCCCGTGTGGTGCGGTGGCCGCTCTCGACAGGACACAGAGTGGCCGAGGCTCTTACCGGTCCGTTCCCCTCTCGATACCGCCCGTGGTCGTGCTGCGGGAACGGCCGTTCCCGGCCTGTTCCCGGTCCGGTTCCGTGGCCGCCGCGATACGTGATCCCCGCGCGCTGACCAGCACATCCGTCCGCGTGGTGCCCGATTCGTACCCGGCCAGATCCAGCAGGGCCCGGACGGTCGCACGGATCCCGGCCTGCTCCGCGTCGTGGAGCGGCGCCGCCGTTCCCTCGGGGGCGATGTCGGCGACGAGGTGCATGCCGTCGACGGTCAGCGTCTCCACCCTGAACTTGGCTCCGGTCAGGAGCTCTTCGACGAGATAGGGGGCCGAGTGCCGGGCGGTGGCGGCCTGTTCGGCCCACCGGGCGAGCGCGGGCCGGTCGTGCACCGGAACGGTCCACCAACACCCGGACTTGTCGGCCGACTTGATGACCACGGGCAGCGGGAAGTCCTCGGCCAGCGAGCAGGCCTCGGTGACGGACCGGGCCTCCTCGGCACGCACCGCGGAGGTCCGGCTCTCGTTGAGGATCCGCCGGATCGTGACCGCGTCCGGCAAGGCGCGGGCCGGCTTCCCGCCGTCGGCGGACAGCTCCCGCACCACCTCCTCGGCGGCGGCCGCGGCCCCGCTGCCGAGACCCTTCTCCAGATCGCTCGCGAGGTGGAGGACCTGGCCGATCCCGTGCCGCCGGACGGTGTCCGTCAGCAGGGCGCGCAGTGCGTCCGTGTCATCGAAGTCCACCCGGAGGAGCCGTTGCGGGGGCAGCTCCGCGGGAAGCCGCGCGTCCGGTGGGTGGGGTCCGGGATCGGACACCACCCAGACGTCGAGGCCCGCCACGATCGCGGCGCTCACGAGCCCGGGTCCGGGCCTGACCAGCACTACCCGCTCCGCGGCCTGTCTGATGATCACAGAAATCTCCTCCATCGTGTCCCACGATGGTGTCGCCGGGCCTTCCCGGTCCCTTCCCGCGGCGTTCCCGCGTGGGTCGGGGCACGGGCGGGCGCGTCCCCCGGACGGCCCCGTCGCAGGGCCTTCGGACGCCCGGTGCAGGACAGTGGAAGGAGGGCACGATCCCAGGGGGGACCAGCACGCCGGAGGCGTACAGACATGGGACTCTTCGACTTCCTGAAGTCCGACAAACACAAGGCGCACGACGCCGCCGAGAAGGCGAAGGAGCAGGTGCAGCAGCCGGCGGGCGAGGCGAGGAGGCCTCCCGCGGGCTCGGCGGCCGACGCCGCATCGGCCACCCGGGCCACCGCCGAGCGCATGGCGGCGGCCGCGCCGCCGAGGCCCGCCCCCGCGACCCCGACCCCCA
>NZ_JBGBPT010000197.1:0-1370 GCF_041106355.1 Streptomyces sp. BF23-19
GTCGCCGTAGACCTCGCGCACGATGGAGCCCTCGGCGAGCTTCGCCGGGTACATGCCCAGACGCATGGTGCCGCCCAGGTCGCCCGCGCCCTCGACGAAGGCCAGCTGCTCCTCCATGGTCGAGATGACCGGGTGCGGGGTGGAGGCGTCGAACTCGGTGGAGTTCGCGTCCTCGATGCCCGCGAGGTTGCGCGCGGCCTCGATGACCACGCACTGCAGGCCCAGGCACAGGCCGAGGAGCGGGATCTTGTTCTCGCGGGCGTAGGTGATCGCGCCGACCTTGCCGTTGACGCCGCGGTCGCCGAAGCCGCCGGGAACGCAGATCGCGTCCACGTCGCCGAGCACCGCCGCCGCGCCGGCCGGGGTCTTGCAGTCGTCGGAGGTGACCCACTTGATCTGGACCCGGGCCTTGTTGGCGAAACCGCCGGCGCGCAGCGCCTCGGTCACCGACAGGTAGGCGTCGGGCAGGTCGATGTACTTGCCGACGAGCGCGACCTTGACCTCGTGGTCGGGGTTGTGGACCCGGTCGAGCAGGTCCTCCCACACCGTCCAGTCGACGTCGCGGAACGGCAGGTCGAGCTTGCGCACGACGTACGCGTCCAGGCCCTCGGTGTGCAGCACCTTCGGGATGTCGTAGATCGACTTGGCGTCGATCGCCGCGACCACGGCCGCCTCGTCCACGTCGCACATCAGCGAGATCTTGCGCTTGATGGAGATGGGGACGTCACGGTCGGCGCGCAGCACGATCGCGTCGGGCTGGATACCGATGTTGCGCAGGGCCGCGACCGAGTGCTGGGTCGGCTTGGTCTTGAGCTCACCGGAGGGGCCGATGTACGGGAGCAGCGAGATGTGCACGACGAAGACGTTGTCGCGGCCGACCTCGTGGCGGACCTGGCGGACGGTCTCCAGGAACGGCAGCGACTCGATGTCGCCGACGGTGCCGCCGACCTCGGTGATGACGACGTCGACGTCGTCGGTCGCCATGCGCCGGATGCGGTGCTTGATCTCGTTGGTGATGTGCGGGATGACCTGCACGGTGTCACCGAGGTACTCGCCGCGGCGCTCCTTGGCGATGACCGTGTTGTAGACCTGGCCGGTGGTGACGTTGGCCGAGCCGTCCAGGTCGACGTCGAGGAAACGCTCGTAGTGGCCGATGTCCAGGTCGGTCTCGGCGCCGTCGTTGGTGACGAACACCTCGCCGTGCTGGAACGGGTTCATCGTGCCGGGGTCGACGTTCAGGTACGGGTCGAGCTTCTGCATCGTGACCCGAAGACCGCGCGCCTTCAGCAGCGCACCCAGGCTGGAGGCCGTCAGGCCCTTGCCGAGGGAGGAAGCGACACCCCCGGTGACGAAGATGTGCTTGGTCGTCA
>NZ_JBGBPT010000198.1:0-1365 GCF_041106355.1 Streptomyces sp. BF23-19
GGTCCACTGCACCTCAGTCCTCCCACCAGAACGAGGCGCCGAGTTGGAAGTCATGCCCCAAAGGTAGCGACACCCCCCGCCCTCCCGACACCACAGAGGGACAAAGCCCAGGCGCACTCGCCTTCGCGCTACCAGTGGCGATGTGGTCGGCTGCACGCAGCGGTCTCGACGGGGTCGAGTCGGCGACCATGCTACGGCGGCCCTTCGGATTCCACTGAGTTCACCATCGGGGACCGGATCGAGGCGGTCACCGACTCCGCCGCCCACGAGATGACCGTACGCCGCAACGGCCGGACCATCCGCACGATCCCGGTCACCACGGGCAAGGCGGGGTTCCGGACCCGCAGCGGCATCAAGGTCGTCAAGGAGTACCAGGTCCGGATGCGCGGGGACACCGTCGGCATCAAGCGCGGCACGAGCGAGTTCTACGACCTGCCGGTACGTTACGTGCCGCGGGTGACGTGGAGCGGTGAGTACGTGCACGCCGCGCCCTGGTCGGTCGAGGCGCAGTGCGAGGAGAACGTGAGCCACGGCTGCACGGGCAAGAGCACGGCGGACGCCGCCTGGTTCTTCCAGACGGTACGGGAGGGGGACATCGTGGAGGTGGTGAACAGCGGTGGCCAGCCGATGGCGCCGTTCGACAAGGGCTTCGGCGACTGGAACCTGAACTGGCGGGTCTGGCAGGCGGGCAGCGCCCTCACCTCCACCCCCGTCCCCGCCGCCGCCCTCCCGGCAACACCCCCCGCACACGGTCCCGACTGCGCCCCCTCACGTGAGAGGCCGGTTCAGGGACGCCAGATTCCCAGCGCGACGAGGGCCGCGAAGAAGAGCCCCAGCGCGACCAGTCGCATCGCGCAGCCCCCTCTCGTGCGCACCGGCACGTAGGCGTTGCCGCGCTGGACGTACGTCGGGCGGGACACATCCGTCCTGAAGAAGTACTGGGTCACCCGGCCGATGACGGCGAGCAGAAGGAATCCTGCAATGACCTTCCCCCACAGGGGCCATGTGTCGGCCGCCGACGAAAGCACCATCAAACCCTGATCCCCCCGACCTGGCTTCCGGGCACGCGTCGGCATGCCCCACCCCCGTGACCTACCGTCAGCGTAGTGGCGCGGTCGGCTATCCACCAGATCGCGATCGGCCGCGGGGGTGCGCTGCACTCGGCGCTTTGGCCGGGTACAGGCCGCACGGCGTCAGGGGCACGGGGCGGGCCGTCAGAAGGCGGAGGCGGACCGTCCGGGGGTGGGGCAGACCTGCCAGGCGAGGTGGTTGAGGGTGCTCAGAGCTTGTAACAGGATCTTGTTGAAGTCCTCTGGTCAGCCGTGACCGGTGTGACGATTCGGCCGTTCGTGATGGCGTGAGCAC
>NZ_JBGBPT010000199.1:0-1339 GCF_041106355.1 Streptomyces sp. BF23-19
GAGCTCGTAACACGATCTTGTGACCTCAGATTCTGCATCGCTGTCACACGGCTGCCTGCTCGCTCGCGATACTTGGACCATGGACAGCTACGAGGGCACCGCGACGCTTGAGTGGTGGGCCAATCGATCGACCTGTCTGGGCAGGCTTCGTGTGCAGGTCGCGGTCCGTGCCGCCGGAGACACCTGGACGTCCGAGGCGACCCTCGAATCTCCCCTGGCCGCGGAGGACAGGGAGAGCTTCGACTTCCTGATGCAGATCGATCCGCACTTCACCCTGCGTTTTGACGACGCGAGCACGCTGCTGGTCAAGGTCGTCGAAGCAGGAGTCGAGGGACGGCTCATCCTCACCGCAGCCGAGGCAGACACTGCAGAGCCGACCGGAACCAGGCACGCACCGCACCAGTAGCCCCAGGGCCTTTCGAGGTGCTGCGCTGCCCGTGATCGCTTGGGGCACGATCAGGAGTGGGTCTTCTTGAGGCGTCTCCAGCAGATGAGGCTGCAGGCCAGGGAGACGAAGGCGTCGTGGAGTTCGGTGCGGCGTTCCCAGCGGACGGCGAGACGTTTGAACTGATGGAGCAGGGCGAAAGTCTGCTCCACGACATAGCGGAGCTTGCCCATGCCCTTGATGTTCGGTGATCCCTTGCGTGAGATGACAGGCAGGATCCGCCGTTGTCGCAGCTCGTCGCGGTGGGCATTGGAGTCGTAGCCCTTGTCACCGAGCAGGGCGTCGGGCCTGCGACGGGGCCGGCCGGGGCGGCCCGCAACAGGCGGGATGCCGTCGACCAGGGCGAGGGTCTGGGTGACATCGTTGACGTTGGCCGCGGTCGTGATGACCTTGAACGGGGTGCCGCGTCCGTCGCAGATCAAGTGGTGCTTGCTGCCGGTCTTCCGCCGGTCGACCGGCGACGGACCGGTGTCGGCACCCCCTTTTTCGCCCGGATGTGGGAACCATCCACGCACGCCCGTGACCAGTCGAGTTCACCGGCCGCGTTCAACTTCGCGAGCAGTACCCGGTGGAGCTGGTCGAAGACCCCGGCCCTCTGCCACCGGTCCAGACGCCGCCAGCAGGTCTGGCCCGAGCTGAACCCCAGCTCCAGCGGCAGCAGTTGCCAGGCTATGTCGTTGTGCAGCACGTACAGAATGCCCTGCAGGCACAACCGGTCCGGAACTGGCCGCGGACCGGGAGCCTTCTCCGGCCACGGCGGCAGCAAGGGCTCGATCAGCGCCCACAAGTCGTCGTCCACGATCCACGGCCGAGTACTCACACCATCGCGAACGGCCAAAACCTCACACCGGTCACGGCCAACCAGGACGTTGCAGCAAGATCGTGTTACGAGCT
>NZ_JBGBPT010000200.1:0-1286 GCF_041106355.1 Streptomyces sp. BF23-19
CTGAGCTTGTTCCGCTTTGGCGGACACCTTTGGTGTGGTGGTCAGGCCGCGAGGGTGGTCTCGTATTCGGCGGGGCTGCGGTAGCCGAGGCTGCTGTGGATCCGGTGCAAGTTGTACCAGCTCTCGATCCACTCGAATATGGCGGTGTGGGCGGCGGCCCGGCTGGGCCAGGGACGGGTGTCGCCGAGCTCGTTCTTCAGGGTGGAGAAGAACGATTCCGCGAGCGCGTTGTCCCAGCATTGCCCAGTGCGTCCGACCGACAGGCGAACGTTGAACTCGCTGGCCAGGATGGATAGTTCATGGCTGGTGTATTGGCAGCCGCGGTCGGAGTGGAAGATCACCGGGCCGGATGGGCGGCGGGTTCGGCAGGCGTTTCGCAGCGCGTCGGCGACCAGTTCGGTCCGCAGATGGTCGGCGGTGGCCCAGCCGACCACGCGCCGGGAAGCAATATCGATCACGGTGGCGAGGTAGAGCCACCCCTCCTCCGTGGCTATGTAGGTGATATCTCCGCACCAGCGGGTATCCAGGGCTGCCGGGTCAGGCCGGAAGTCACGAAGGACCAGGTCAGGGCGGGTGACCGCGTGTGGGTCGGGGGTGGTGGTGCGGTGCCGGCGCCGTCTGTGCCGGCCGATCAGACCGGCCTGCCGCATCAGCCGGGCCACCCGGCGACGCCCACAACCGGCACCTTCCCGCCGCAGGACGGCGTGGACGCGCGGAGCACCGTAGGTGCCGCGGGAACGCTCGTGGACGATTGTGATCTGTTCGGTCAGCTCGGCGTCCCGCACCGCCCGGGGGCCAGGAATACCGGTGCTGCGGGCGTAGTAGGCGGTCCGGGAGACCTGGAGCAGTTCACACGCCCGTTTGACGCTGTGACCTGCGAGTTTCTCCGCCTCGATGAACGGGTGCACCGTCACCGGGTCTCCTTCGCGAAGAAAGCCGTCGCACGCTTGAGGACCTCCACGTCCTCCCGCAGCCTGCGGTTCTCCCGCCGCAGCGCGGCCAGTTCCTCACGTTCACTGCTGGTCAGGCCGTCCCGTTCGCCGTCGTCGACCTCGGCCTGCCTCACCCAGCTCCGCACTGCCGTCTCGGTCAGCTCGAAATCCCTGGCGACCTGGCCAACCGAGCGGTCGCCCCGCCGGCACAGCTCGACGATCTCGGCCTTGAACTCCGGCGTGAACGAGCGGCGAGGGCGCGGCTTCTTCTTCCCCATGCTCTCCATGATGAACATCATCCTTCCGGGGCCGAAACCCCTGATCTCCGATGTCCGTCAAAGCGGATCAAGCCCA
>NZ_JBGBPT010000201.1:0-1159 GCF_041106355.1 Streptomyces sp. BF23-19
CATGAGGCGTGTTCTGTTTCAGATCTTGGGTTCCGCCTGACGGCGCTGGTTTCCGTCCGGTGTCCTGATGTGATGGGCGATAACAGGCTGCCGCCGCTGGTGCTGTCGGATGCGGAGCGGCTGACGTTGGAGGAATGGGCCAGGCGGCGTTCGACCGCGCAGGGTTTGGCCCAACGCGCGCGGATCGTGCTGGCGTGCGCACGTGGGTGGAACAACACCGTGGTGGCCGCGCGGTTGGACACTGAGCGCAAGACGGTGGCCAGATGGCGGGCCCGGTTTCTGCGGGACCGGCTGGACGGTCTGTCGGACGAGCCGCGGCCCGGGGTGCCGCGGACCATCACCGACGCCCAGGTCGAAGAGGTGGTGGTCCGCACCCTGGAAGAGGCACCGGCGGGCGGGACGCACTGGTCGAAGCGCGAGCTGGCCAAGGTGGTGGGGATCTCCCCGGCGAGCGTGCTGAGGATCTGGCACGCCTTCGGCCTGCAGCCCTGGCGGACCGAGACCTTCAAGATTTCCCCGGACCCACTGCTGATCGACAAGGTCCGCGATGTCGTGGGCCTCTACCTCGCCCCGCCAGCCAACGCGGCGGTGTTCGCGGTGGACGAGAAACCGCAGATCCAGGCCCTGGAGCGGACCGCACCGGTGCTGCCGATGCTGCCCGGAGTCCCCGAACGGCGGAGCTTCGACTACGTCCGGCATGGCACCGTCGACCTGTTCGCCGCCCTGAACACCGCGACTGGCAGGGTGATCACGAAACTGTCCGCGCAGCACCGGGCAGTGGACTTCCGTGACTTTCTCGACGAGATCGACCGCCAGACCGATCCCGGCCTGGCGGTCCACGTCATCTGTGACAACCTCTCCGCCCACAAGGCACCGGTGGTCCACAAGTGGCTCCTCGCGCATCCCCGGTTCCAGCTCCACTTCACTCCCACGTATTCGTCGTGGATCAACCAGGTCGAACGGTGGTTCGCCGAGCTGGAACGACGCTGCCTCGAACGCGGAGTGTTCTGCTCGCTCGACGACCTGAAGGCCGCCCTCGAAGGCTGGATCGAGGTCTGGAACGACGAGGCCCGGCCCTTCAAGTGGACCAAGACCGCCGACCAGATCCTCGACCGCATCTGCCGCTACTGCGACAGGATCTCCAAACCAGGTCACTAGG
>NZ_JBGBPT010000202.1:0-1132 GCF_041106355.1 Streptomyces sp. BF23-19
ACACCCGCAGCGAGAACGAGTCGACCCCGCGCCTGCGGGGATGGCCCGCGGGCGTGCACTGCCTCGATCGCGTCGAGGTAGTCGACCCCGCGCCTGCGGGGATGGTCCGGAACGAGCCGAGCGGCTCTCGCTCGTAGCGGCGTCGACCCCGCGCCTGCGGGGATGGTCCGTCGGCATGGCGCTGGTCGGCCACGGCGAGCGTGTCGACCCCGCGTCTGCGGGGATGGTCCCTGGGATCTGAGCGACCGACTCGGGTTATGAGCGTCGACCCCGCGCCTGCGGGGATGGTCCCCCCGCCCAGAAGCCGGCCTCCGGCCCCACGGCGTCGACCCCGCGCCTGCGGGGATGGTCCGCGGATCGCCGAGGCGGTCCCCCCCGCCGTCGCGTCGACCCCGCGCCTGCGGGGATGGTCCGCCGGGCCCGGACGTTCTCGGGTCACCGTCGTTGTCGACCCCGCGCCTGCGGGGATGGTCCGTACCGCCGCTGACGAAGGATCGCCCCGGGGCCGTCGACCCCGCGCCTGCGGGGATGGTCCGGCCTTGGCCTTCACGTCTGCACCAGTCCCGGGGTCGACCCCGCGCCTGCGGGGATGGTCCGATTCGGGTCATGGTCTGGGAGGGCAACCAGTGGTCGACCCCGCGCCTGCGGGGATGGTCCTCCGCCATCTCGTGCACCCCCCTGTCGACCGAAGTCGACCCCGCGCCTGCGGGGATGGTCCGGCCGCGCAGGGGATCCGCCCGTACGCCTGGGTGTCGACCCCGCGCCTGCGGGGATGGTCCGGGGCTCCAGGACAACGGTGCCTTCGTCGTGAAGTCGACCCCGCGCCTGCGGGGATGGTCCGGGCGGCGACGACGCCCAGGACGAGGACCAGGAGTCGACCCCGCGCCTGCGGGGATGGTCCGGCGGATCTACTGACGGACCTACTGACGAGCACGTCGACCCCGCGCCTGCGGGTATGGTCCGGGCTTAGCGGCGACCGACAAAGGTCTGCTGCCGTCGACCCCGCGCCTGCGGGGATGGTCCGCGGGCGGTGCCGTCGGGCTCGGGCATGTAGACGTCGACCCCGCGCCTGCGGGGATGGTCCGAGGTTCCGGGGTTCACCGAGGCACCGGCCGAGCGGGGCCAGTCGACC
>NZ_JBGBPT010000203.1:0-1054 GCF_041106355.1 Streptomyces sp. BF23-19
TGTATTGATCACGAGCGTTGTTGACACTCGGTAGGTCTTGAACATGGCGAAGACCTCCGGTGTGGTGGGAGCTGTCTAGGAACCCATTGCACGACGGAGGTCTTCGTGTCCCACCGTAATGCCCGCCTGACCGTCTTCGGAAGGCGCTTGCTGATCGAACGCGTCCGTTCGGGCCGTGCGGTCTCGCATGTCGCGGCCGAGATGGGCATATCGCGGGCCACCGCCCACAAATGGGTCCGCCGCTGGCGGACGGAGGGCGAGGCCGGGTTGCACGACCGCTCCAGCCGGCCCCGCACGACGCCGCACCGGACCCCGGCCTCCATCGAGGCGCGGGTCTGTGACCTGCGGCGGACACGAAAGCTGGGCCCGGCCCGCATCGGCCCGATCCTGGGCCTGCCCGCCTCGACCGTCCACCGGATCCTGACCCGCCACGGGCTGCACCGCCTGGCCTGGATCGACCGTCCGACCGGAACCGTGATCCGCCGCTACGAACGCGAGAAGCCCGGCGAGCTCGTCCACGTGGACGTCAAGAAACTCGGCCGGATCCCCGACGGCGGCGGCCACCGCGTCCTGGGCCGCGAAGCGGGCCGACCCATCCGTGGCATGGGCTTCGACTACATCCACTCCGCGGTCGACGACCACTCCCGCCTCGCCTACAGCGAGATCCACGCGGACGAGAAAGTTGCGACCTGCGCGGGCTTCCTCACCCGCGCGGCGGCGTTCTTCCACGACCACGGCATCACCCGCATCGAACGGGTCCTCACCGACAACGCCTGGGCCTACCGCAAGGGCCTGGCCTGGAAAGCCGTGCTGACCGAGCTCGGCGCGAGCGGCAAACTCACCCGCGCCTACCGCCCCCAGACCAACGGCAAGGTCGAACGCTTCAACCGCACCCTCCTGGACGAGTGGGCCTACCTGCGGCCCTACATCTCCAACAAGGAGCGGACAGCGGCACTGGCAGACTTCCTCCACACCTACAACCACCACCGCTGCCACACCGCACTCGACGGACACCCACCCATCAGCCGAGTCAACAACCCTGCGAGTCAATACA